>JASBRM010000015.1 GCA_030149405.1 Neptuniibacter sp.
CCTGAGTAAGATCTTCGAAAATTTACAGATCCCGCAAAGCACGATGTATCAATTGCTGGAAGCCGATGTAAACGTGCTTGCTCTGGATAACCTGATGCCAGGCCATACCCTGACTTTTGAGAAAAAGGATCAGGAACTTCAACGGTTTGAACTGAACTTTAATCTTGCGCATAAGGTCAGCTATACCCGCAAAGAAACCGGCGGATTCGAGTTTGAAGAGGTTCACCTCGAGGGTAATTGGAAGGATGAACTGGTACAGGGTGAAATCTTCAATACATTTACCGGTTCCGGTAAAAAAGCCGGTTTATCGTCCTGGGAAGCGCAAACCATCACTCAAATTTTTAAGCAACGAGTTGATTTCCGCAGGGACATCCAGCGCGGTGATAAGTTTGAAGTGTTACTGTCCAGACAATATGTGGATGGTGAAGCTACCGGAAATAACCGTATTGAAGCGGTTCGTATTTTGAACCGCCGCTATCACTACCATGCCTATCTTTTTGAAGATAACTACTTTGATGAAAAAGGACGCAATCTGGAAAAAGCGTTCCAGCGTTATCCGTTTAATGGCAAATACCGCCAGTCATCAGGTTTTAACCCACGCAGAAAACACCCGGTTACCGGACTGATCCGCCCCCATAACGGCACTGACTTTGCGATGAGAATCGGCAGTCCCGTCCGTACCACTGGCGATGGCATTGTAAAACGAGTGGTTAAACATAAATACGCAGGCCTTTATGTCGAGATTCAACATGGCCAGAGCTACAAGACCCGTTATCTGCACCTGAGCAAATCCTTTGTACGTAAGGGCCAGCGCGTGAAACGCGGTCAAAAAATTGCGCTCTCGGGTAATTCCGGCCGCTCAACCGGACCACATCTGCACTTTGAGTTGCACGTGAACGGCCGCCCGGTAAACCCGATGACAGCTAAGATTCCAATCGCGGTTTCCCTGACTGGCAAAAAGAAAAAGGCATTTCAGGCTCAGCTGAAAAAGTACATCGCCAAATTAGAAAAGCCAGCGGAGAAACAGCTGGCTTTGAATGAACAAGATAAGAACTCAACAAAATCGGCACTTTAATTATTCGATATTCTGGATCTGCTCACGCATCTGTTCGATCAGCACTTTCAACTCAACCGCGCATTGAGTTGTGTTGGCCACAATCGATTTAGAAGATAGTGTATTCGCTTCGCGATTAAGTTCCTGCATCAGGAAGTCGAGGCGGCGACCGATTGGACCTTTTTGTTTCAAGACACTGCGCACTTCCTGGACATGAGTGTCCAGACGATCCATCTCTTCATCCACATCAGCTTTCTGGGCTAACAGAGCAATCTCCTGTTCCAGACGAGTTTCATCCAGATCAGCCTTCAGCTCTTCCAATCGTTGAGTAAGGTTATCGCGCTGATTCTGCAGGATCTGCGGCATCATGGTACGCACTTCAGTCACGATTTCACTGATTGAGTCCAGACGCTGGTTAATCAAAGCGGCTAGCTCAACACCTTCGCGACTACGGCCTTCAATCAGGTCATCCAAAGCCTGATCAAAAAGCGACTTGGCTGAATTTTTTACCAGATCCATATCCAGTTTTACATCCTGGAGGACGCCAGGCCAGCGCAGTAGTTCCAGAGGGTCCAGTGATTGGTGTTCCTTCATTAGCCCCTGCAGAGACTCAGCAGCCTGAATCACTTCTTGGGCATAACTTTCATTAACCACCAGTTGCTGAACTTTAGCTTCAGGATTAAACCGCAGGGTGCATTCTACCTTGCCGCGACTCAGTGCTTTCCTGATTTTCTCACGCAAAGTCCCTTCCAGCTCTTTTAGGTTTTCCGGTAGCCTGAGGTGAGGTTCCAGATAACGATGATTCACTGATCGGATCTCCCAACTCAGTGATCCCCATTCGTGCTCCGCTTCCTGGCGTGCAAAAGCTGTCATGCTGCGTGTCATGTTGAAGTGTCTCTCTGTAATAAAAAGAAGTTACGAGGACATAGCTAACCGGATGCCCTTGTCTGACTAAGTGTAACAATTTAGGCCTATTGCACAACGTGTCATATGATACATTCTCGATTAAAATAGCGGGCAAGTTGAATTTTGCAGTCCGGTTAGGCCTTACCTAATCAGGGCTGATTACTAAATTGATAAAGGACAGGCATGAGCTCTTCTATCTCTGAACAGTTGCAAAACCTTGGTATCAAGAAGCATCGCCCAAGTGGTCGTGAAAACGATCAGCTGCGTGAGGTTAAAATCACCCGTAATTACACCAAACACGCTGAAGGCTCTGTGCTGGTAGAGTTTGGGGATACAAAAGTACTTTGTACTGCCACTGTTGAGCGTGGTGTTCCACGCTTCCTGCGTGGATCAGGCCAAGGCTGGGTGACTGCTGAATACGGTATGCTGCCACGCTCTACGACTACACGTAATGCTCGAGAAGCAGCCAAAGGCAAACAAGGTGGACGTACTGTTGAGATTCAGCGCCTGATTGGTCGTTCACTTCGTGCTGCTTTGAATCTGAATAAGCTTGGAGAAAACACGATCACTCTGGATTGTGATGTTTTACAAGCAGACGGCGGCACCCGAACAGCTTCAATTACGGGTGCTTTCGTTGCGCTTCAGGATGCGATCAATGTACTGAAGCAAGACAAACATGGAGCTCTGAAGGGAGACCCGGTTGTGCAGGCTATTGCGGCTATCTCTGTTGGCATTTACGAAGGAGAGCCGGTTCTGGATCTGGATTATGCCGAAGACAGTAAAGCTGAGACAGATATGAATGTAATCATGACCGATAAAGGCGGCTTTATCGAAGTTCAGGGCACAGCCGAAGGCGCTCCGTATAGCCAGGAAGAACTGAACGCCATGCTGGATCTTGCTCGTAAAGGTACGGACACACTGTTTGAACTGCAGCGTCAGGCTCTGTCATCTTAAGTTACAAGGACCAAAACAAAAAAAGGAGCCATCAGGCTCCTTTTTATTTAAGTTATTATCTGCCTAATCGATATCATAATCGATGATCAATGGTGCGTGCTCACTGAACTGAACATCGCGGAAGATCTGCGCATTCTTAATGTTTCTACGCAAATTAGCCGTTACGATCTGATAATCCAGACGTGCACCTTCATTTAGTTTACGCGCACGGTTATAACCCGGCCACCAGGTAAACTGACGTTCCGCTTTATTAATCTGACGGAATGCGTCTACAAACCCCATTTCATCAAACACTTCAGACATCCATTCACGCTCTTGTGGCAGGAAGCCTGAAACGGACTGGTTCGCATACCAGTTACTTAGATCTACAGTTTTATGGGCTGTATTTGTTGTGCCACAGAAAATAAATTCTCGGCGCTTACGCAGGGTTTTATTCAAATGGGCAAGGAACCCTTCCATAAACCCTTCTTTTTCCTTTTGGGCTTCTTCACTTTTCAAGCCGGAAGGAAAACAGAAGGAAGAAACGCTGACATGCTCGAAGTCTGCCTGAACAAAACGACCATGCTGATCACAAAGTTCGAATCCCAGGCCGCTCATAATCGCTTTAGGAATTTCACGGGAATAGATCGCTACACCGCTGTAACCGTCTTCCCAGGCATCAAAGAAGTATGAATTATAGCCTTCTGGGTGATAACGCTCATCATCAAGCTGGTACTCTTTTGCTTTCAGATCCTGCAGGCACACAACATCTGCATCCTGTTGGACCATCCAATCAAAAAAGCCATTTTCTGTTGCTTGTTCAATACCTTGAGTATTGAAAGTGATGACGCGCATTGGTTACTTCCTAATCGAAACTTTCGCAGCTTAGAGCAATTCCACTGAAGCCCGATTGTATAGCTAAGTGAAGCAAAATGAAATTTTTTACTGATGATCAACAAAAGAACAACAAAAATGGAGGCAAACGCCCGTCGCTGTTAGAATAGCCGCGTTTTTCATCCACCTTTTCAGCGGAGATTTCCATGCAGGATTACCAACGTGATTTTATTGAGTTTGCGATTGAACAAAAAGTTCTCCGCTTTGGTCAGTTTACGCTGAAATCGGGCCGTACCAGCCCATACTTCTTCAACGCCGGTTTATTCAATTCCGGTAAGGCATTGGCAAAACTGGGCCGTTACTATGCGCAGGCCATTAAAGATTCCGGTGTTGGCTTTGATGTTCTGTTGGGCCCTGCCTATAAAGGTATTCCATTAGCGGCAACAACCGCGGTTGCGCTGTCGGACCATCATGATGAAGATGTGCCGTACGTATTTAACCGTAAAGAAGCGAAAACCCACGGCGAAGGCGGTTCGCTGGTAGGTGCGCCTCTGGAGGGTGATGTCATGATCATTGATGATGTGATCACCGCGGGCACAGCTATTAGAGAAGTTATGGAAATTATTGACCAGGCTGGCGCTAAACCTGCGGGGGTTGTGATCGCATTAAACCGCCAGGAAAAAGGCAAAGGTGAGTTGTCCGCCATTCAGGAAGTGGAACGTGACTACAACATGCCTGTGATCAGCATTGTCAGCCTTTCTGATTTGATTGACTATCTGTCTGAGAAGGGTGATATGACAGAAGAACTGGAAGCAATTCGTAAATATCGAGAAGAATACGGTATCTGATCCGCCAACGTTCAGGGCGGTTACTGTGCTGCCCTGATCACTACCTTTCGGCTGGCTCCATCCAAGCCATTACCACCGCAGATTCCAGTACTTTCGATTGTCCAGAAATCTCCAATATCGGAGCTGACAGTTCGGTAAAACACCTCAGCACGGCACTGGTTTAATCCGTTTATAGTAAACGTTGCAGTTGACGCTGGCCCCGGCCAATAGTCATAAGCCGTAGGAGTACTCCCCACAGCAGCAGATGCTGTACAACCACTCAAACTGTTTTCCAGACAGGTAAGCTCAAGCTCAATACCCGTTTGGGCAGCAGTGATGGCCCTTGCTCCCAGAAACTCTTGCACGGTACTGCTTTGACTGGTCACAAAGAAGCGCGACATACCTGCAATAATCACAGCAAGAATCGTAATCACAAAAATAGCTGAAATCAGTCCTAATCCTGACTGTCTGACTGAAGGTTTCAACTGATATTGAGTATGGCGACTATGGAACATTACGCACCTGCACCTCAAACTGAATTCGAATCTCTTCCTGAGTGGTATCTGAAACGGTTAACACCTGGTCCTGCACCAACAAATCAAACAGAACTATCGCATTTCGCTGCAAGGTTGCCTCAGAGTATCTGAATGTTTGGCTTCCACTAGGAGATATCACATCTGATGCCAACAGGGCTTTATTGGGCTCTGAAAGGGCATTTAATGTCGCAGCAGATGGCTGTGTTACTGAGAATGTGTAAGCACTGCCATTTTCACCCTGAAAACGATAGAGGTCTGTACCGACAAGGCAAAAGCTAACGGGCTCATCAATTATAAAATAACGAGCAGAGGGTGAATCGGCAGGAAACTGATGGGCAGCACCACCAAGAAAAGTAACAGTGACCGCTCCTGATGCCGGAGTGGGGTTTGGAGCTAGAGTGAGCCCCACAGCCAGTATTGGCGACACTATTGAATGGGTATCCGGTTTATAAATAGGATTATCTGCATGTACCTCATCAGATACATTAGAATCGATCGGATAAACTGCAACCCTGCCACTGACAAACTCAGGTTCAACAGCATAAGCGACTGAATCAAAGCTGGTTGCGGCTGAAGCCGTGGGTACAGATAAGTACCGTGAAGCCGCTACTGCAGGGACAAACTCAAGACAGGTTCCTGTGCCATCGACACGAATACTGTTAGGTAACGCATTTCTTACTTCCCGAGCCATACGCTCAACAGCGACTCGGGCTGCTGCTGATAACTGATCACGACGTTTCAGATCGGCATAACCTTGCATACTGGATGAAATAAATCCCACAGTAACCAGTGAAATAATACCCAGCAGCGTGATCACGATCACCAGCTCAACCAGGGTGAAACCTTTCTGTCGCATCAGTAACTCCCCTTTATTGCACTGAATACAACAGGCCCCTGACCTGTATTCGCTGGCGGAGTGACGGTTACCTGAATCCGTTTTAACAGGTCATTAGAACCGGAAAGGTAAGTGCTACCCACATAAGTGACATCTACTGCCACTGTGTAGTTGTCATATGCCTGCACCTGACCAATCAAACCGACAAACAAACCTACCGCGTTTTCATTGATGCCATGATAATCATCCACATCATCAAAGTTTTCACGACTCTCACCATCTTTGCTGGTATATGGGCCGGATGAAGTCGTGACTCCAAATTCAGTCGCTTCAATTGAACATGAAGGTGTACAGGCACCCCCTCCAATAGGGGTATTTTCATCAAAACGACGGGATAGAATCTCTTCAAGGTACGCCTGCCCCAGATACGCAACCTTGGACTGCCACATGACATCAGCACTATGACGGGCAATATTACTCCAGCCAGAGATTGCTGCTACCAGAGCGATACCAATAATCACAATGGTGATCACCACCTCTACCAGAGAAAAACCTTTTTCAGCGACAGGTTTCATCATAACTATACCCGGTCAGAGAAAGGCAGAATTCACCATTACTGTCCGTAAATGTAAGGCTGCTATCCACACGATCAGTAGCATCGTCTGGATCAGGATAATCGCTGGCTTGAGCCAGATTAATATTCTCAACCACTTCAACCATGTCACCCAACTGGTTGTACATAATCACCAAATTGCCCCCGGTTCCCATAGAAACAGAACTACGATTCGGGCCAGACTCCAGTGAAACGTTATAACCTACAAATGCATTAACAATGAAAGGATCTGCTAATTGCCCGGGAGTAACATCATCAGCAACATTTGAGTCAGTTGTATCAGAGTCGATCCGAAGTTGAATCTGCCATTGATCTGCAGCGGATCGTTCCAGAATCCAATACACGGAAGAGTCATGTTGTGCCAATGCCGTTTTCTGGGCGAGTTTCAGTGAACTAAGGATAGTGCTGCGTAAAGTGTAGGCCTGATAATCAGAGGAGCTTTGTAACCTAGGAAGAGCAACTGCCGAGAGAATGCCCAAGAGGATAATAACGACAATAATCTCAACCAGCGTGAAGCCACGCTGGTGAGATAAATAAGAACAGCTATTTTTGGAGTCAGATAATAAATAGCTGCTCATTTTGTATTACTTAGTTATCTACAGTACCTGTAGTAGTAACATCACCTGTATCTGCTTCATAAACAATCGTACGAGCAGTGTTACCACCGTTGGACGTATTATTTACACGGTAAGTAAAGGTACAGTCAGTACCTCCGGCTGCTGCAACGGAGTAATCGATTCCCGCTCCTGACGCAGTAGAAGCTACTGGACGGCTACCTTGCAATACATTATCCCAAATCTGAACACACTCAGCGCTCGAATCGATAGTGCTGCCGCCACCTGAAGCACCTGTAGGGTAACCAGTGCCATTTACTGCAACAGACGCTGAACCATCCAGCTCAATGTTTGCACCTGAAGCCGCGTTCTCAACTACAGCCTTAGCTTTAGCCAGAGCAACACCAGCAGCAAAACCGCCAGCAGCGCCTTCTACCGCAGCATTATGAGCATCGTCAGTTACATCAATAAAGCGAGGGAGTGCAACTGCTGCCAAAATACCTAACAGGGCAATAACAACTACCAGTTCGATAATCGTAAAACCTGACTGTTTTTTCATGGGACCTTCCGCCTTAAGTTTTTTATACAATTGTTTGATTTTTACAAAGTTTTAAGCCGATGTATAGTCTGTTAAAACCCTACATTCTGCCAAGTAAACCTATACTCGGGGACTAAAGTTAACGCCGCAGGCAATCCCCTTTCACTTTTGCCACCAATCAATGACAGCTGAAGCTTATAAACCAGAATATCTTTCTGGTTATATGTGTTATTCAATTCTCCCGTATGCTTTACTCGGTAGACCAAACGCTTTGTGTCTACCAGATAACACCACCGGGCCTGGCCGCATTTAGACAACTGGTCACTGCTGAGTTCCCCCTGATAATTTTCAGGTACCAACTCAATCAAATCCAACGGATTTCTTTGCTCAACCTCGGTACGAGAAACCTGTTTCCCTATGGCATACCACTCAGCGACGTTTAAAGTCAGTTGAGCCTGCACCCTGTTCAAAGTCCTGACAAAATCAGACCGTTCCACACTTTCATTCATGGCCGAAAGGTATTTGTATGAGATTGCATAGAGAATCATCATAATCACGATGACCCATATAAACTCATACATCGAGATTCCTTTCTCCCGACTTCTTATACCAGCTAATTCTTTAGCCATTGATAGTCGTGCTCAGTTCCCAAAGCGGCAGGAATACTCCTAGAGCCAAAACTAAAACCATCGCGCCAATAGCAACAATCAGGATCGGTTCAATGGCACTGGTCAGGTTTTTCAGGTCGTATTCAACTTCCTGTTCATAAAACCCAGCTGCCTCTTCAAGCATCTGATCTACCCGACCAGTTTCCTCGCCTACTGCCAGCATCTGCATCACCAATGGGCTGAACATTTGGGCCTGGTGGGCGGTTTGAGTAAATGATTCACCACGCTCAATACCCATACGCATGTTTGCCACTTTATCTCCGATAAAGCGATTACCAACGGCGTTAGCGACTACCGCAAGCCCCTGCTCAATCGGCACACCTGCCTTCATAACAATACTGAATGTACGGGAAAATCGACCCAGAACGATTCTGTAAAGTATCGGCCCTATTACGGGAAACTTAAGCTTGCGCCGGTCCCAGGAAATACGCCCTGTTTCTGTCTTCAACCATTGCCTGAAGGCGACAACTGCAATTACCAATGCCCCTAAAATGAGATACCACCAGTCCAGAGTAAAATCAGAAATGCCTATAAGGATCTGTGTTTGTATTGGTAGTTCACCACCAAAGCTCGCAAATACAGACTTGAATGCTGGAATAACAAATACATTGATAATGGCGACCGCAGCAGCAATGGCGATTAAAACAAACATCGGGTACCGCGTGGCTTGCTTTACGTTTTTGATGGTCTGGCGTTCCAGTTCTAAATAAGCCGCCATCTGCTTAAAGGATTGATCCAACTGCCCCGTATTTTCGCCAATATGAATAATACTGAGATACAGCTCATTAAACACTTTAGGGTGTTTTGCCAGTGCAGATGAAAGTGCGTGGCCCTTTTCCAGATCACTCGCGAGATCATTCAATGTGTCTGCCAGCAGCTGGTTCGTGACTGTATTCGCCAAGCCTCGCATGGCACGGGTAATTGGTACACCCGCTTTGGTCAGACTGTACATCTGACGGCTGAACATAATCAGCTCATCAATGGTGATCTTTTGGAAGAGTTTAATCTCAATGTCACGACTGCTCTTGCCGGAACTTGTAGCTTCCTGCGCAGCCTCTTTGATACTGATCGGAGTAATGCCATCCGCAGCAAGCTGAGACGCAACCAAAGAAGGCGTACCTGCTTCCAGCAGGCCGCTTACCTCTTCACCATCTCTGTTTCGTCCACGATAACTAAAGGTTGGCATTCAGATTATTCCAGTTCAAATCCAGTCGTATTTTCAGCACCATCCGATGCAATATTGAAATCCGGGGCATCCAGATACTGCGATTCATCCAGTTGCTCAGTGACCCGGAAAACTTCATCCAGAGTTGTTTCCCCTTTCAACGCTAAGTCCAGAGCACTGTAAACCAGAGGTTTGTAATTCGGGTCTGTTTTAGCGGCCAAATTAAAAGCCGCACTGTCGTCACGACGCAGTGCGTCTGACATGGCTTCGTTCATTTCCAACAGTTCAAAAATACCGGTTCGGCCTTTGTAACCTGTGTTATTACAGTAGGTACAGCCACGACCCTTTTTCAAACCAATGTGGTCCAGCCCCAGCTCTTCTTTACGGGAATCCAGCCATAATTGCTCCTGCGGAGTTGGCTGATAGTCTTGCGCACAATTGTTACAGATTTTACGTACCAAACGCTGCGCCAGAATGCCGTTTAAAGCAGAAGCAGCAAGATAGCCTTCAATACCTATATCGGTCAGACGCATGGCACTGGAAACCGCATCATTGGTATGTAGGGTCGAGAGTACAAAGTGACCCGTCATCGCAGCACGCAGTGCAATCTCAGCCGTTTCAAGATCTCGTATCTCACCCACTAACAGGATATCTGGGTCTTGTCGCAGCGTTGCACGCAAAACGGTGGAAAAGTTTAAGCCTATATTGGTTTGTATCTGAACCTGATTAATTCGAGGCAGGCGGTATTCCACAGGGTCTTCTACAGTGATGATCTTTTTATCGCTGCTGTTCAATTCATTCAACGCCCCATAGAGCGTTGTGGTTTTACCGCTACCCGTTGGACCTGTTACCAACAGGATTCCATGTGGTTCATGAATTAGCTTACGGATACGCGGCAACATCTCTTCTGGTAGGCCAACCTTCTCAAGACCGATAATTCCAGCAGACTGGTCAAGAAGTCGCATAACCACGGACTCGCCAAACTGTATCGGCAATGTCGAAATACGGACATCAATACTGTGGCCGGATACACTGATGTTGAAACGGCCATCCTGGGGTAAACGCTTTTCTGAGATGTTCAAAGCCGCCATCAGCTTTAAGCGCAGAACCAAAGCAGAGGCGATACGCTTCTCCTTCATAACGTGTTCTTGAAGGACGCCATCAACACGTTGCCGAATACGCAGAACATTTTCATCAGGCTCAATATGGATATCTGAAGCACCGATCTGTACCGCATCTTCAAACAGGCTCTTAAGAAGCTTTACTACCGGGACATCAACTTCATCCGTTGCTGTTAATGCCGCAAGGTCAAAGGCATCATCAGCAATTTCTTCATTTAGCTGGTCTGCCAGATCCTCGATATCGCTGGTTTTACGATACAGAAGGTCCATCGACTGCAGCAACTGGCTTTCAGATACTACGGCAAGCTCAATCGGCTTTGGCAGGATTCGTTGCAGCTCATCATAAGCAAAGATGTCCATTGGGTCCGACATACCAACAAGAAAGCTGGCCGGATCTTCTTTCAGGACCAATGCCCGGAAACGGCGCGCCTGAGTTTCAGGCAACGCTAACACGTCCTGTTGATTAAATGAGTAATGCGCCAATTCCACCAGAGGGATATTCAATTGCTGAGAAAGGAACTCCAGGAACTTCTGTTCCTCTACATATCCCATGGTGACAAGCGTTTTACCAAGCTTCTGACGGGTCTGTTTCTGACGATCCAGAGCTTCCATCAGTTGAGCTTCAGAAATAACTCCATTCTGAACCAACAGATCACCAATTCGGATTTTCATCTTAGGTGCCGCCATAACTGCCTTTCTCCTAGCGTCCGGACAACGCTTTCACACGCTGCTCCGCATAAGTTTTCAAACTGGCAGTAATGCCTGGTATATGAACAGCACTACGATAAGCCATTAATGCCTCACCATAGCGTTTATCAAGTTCAAGTGAATATGCCATCCCAACCCACCAACGGGGCGTATTATTCTGATGCTGCAGTAATGAGTAATAAATCTTTGCAGCTGCCTCATACTGCCCTTGCTGCTGGTGTGCAGTAGCCAGCAGTTCATGGTATTCAGGGTCTTTACCCACTTCAGGTAGGGATTGTTGAAGTAATACAAGGGATTGCGCTGCATTGCCTTCCGTTAACAGCAATCTGGATTGCAGCTTTCGTAGAGCTAAATCATCCGGATGGATTTGCAAACTTTCCTGAAGCAGCAATTTAGCATCTCGCCCCATGCCTGCAGACAACTGCAAAGTTGCTAAATAACCTCTCGCGGCAGGAGATTTTTCCGGTTCTGCTTTGATTCGCTTCTGCAATATTTCAAGTGCTCTATCCAGCTGTCCCTTCTGGATTAGCTTTCTGGCTTGAAGGTTTGCTTCTTGATCAGAAACCACTCGTTGCGTTTTTTTGATCGGCTCAGCAGGCTTGGTTTTGGCCGCTACAGATGCGGTTGTTTCAGTTACCTGCGTTTTAACCAAGGGTTTCGGCTGCTGTGGTTTTTGCTCAACAACAGGCTCTGGTTTCGTTTTAAATTCAGCTGATGGCTGGGTGGTTGATTCCTGTGGTAGAACACCCAGTATCATTGTTGTTGGTGTATGCTGAACCCTGAAAGCAAACTGACTATCCACTTTTGTGGTAAGCATCAATTCAGTTCTTGAGTTATCCCGGAAAACATCAATCCTATCAATCAATGGCCCAGATATATTCGGCAGATCAGTTTCCAGCTGTACATCTTCAAATGCGATGCTGACAGAAGTCGTATCCTGCCCGAGAAGTTGAATATCAGCTTCTCCATCCAACCTTACAACAAGATCCCCGCCCATCTCTGTACCAGACCAAAGAATTGAGCGAATGACTGCAGACTGCTTCTCTACCTCTGTAAAGGTAGAGGTTGGCGCATTAATTTCAGCAGGAGGGGTGACTTCGGTTTGTTCTGAAGTACTTACCTCATTTTGGTGATTTTTTTCAGCAGGTAGCAATTGCTCGAATTGCTCGCTCATTAACAACCAGAGCAATAGACCGAGCCCAACCTATGCAACAATGACTAAAGAAAACTTGCCCCCATTGCCACTGTTCGGCTGTCGCTGAAATTCAGCAGTTTGAGCAGCTTTAATAGGTTCAACTGGTCCTGAGACGGTGTCTTTTTTATTCCGCTGCTCAAGATCACGAAGCATGTCGTTAACCAGGCTCATCTGCTCACTCCCAGATAAACCATGGCCGCAGTCACCGCAACAAACATGCTGATTAACATCGGTAATTGCCAGGCACTTTTGGCTTGCAGGTATACACCCTCGGTATCTTCCACCGCAGACAATACATGCCGGGAGTTCACTGCACTATCGCCCTTACCATATGCCGCCATAAGCGACTTGTGACTGAGGATATTAACCAGGCGAGGAATACCCCGGGAGGCCTTCGCTATTTTGTTGGCCGCATCGCGTTTGAACAATGACACACCGTCATAGCCTGCACGCTGGATACGTTGTTCGATGTAGTGGTGAACCGCTTCATGATCCAGAGGTTTGATTTGATAACTAAAGGTGATTCTCTGGAGCAGTTGGCGCAATGAGTCACGTCTTAGCAGTTGATCCAGCTCGGGTTGCCCAAACAAGACTACTTGAAACAATTTAGCTGACTCTGTTTCAAGGTTTGTTAATAAGCGCAACGCCTCTATCGTCTCTTCAGGCATCGCCTGAGCTTCATCAACCATCAAAACTACTTTTTTGTTCTTCTGTGCCAATTCGATAAGACGTAGGTTAATCGCGTTGAGTAATTCAAATTTCTTGAGGCCAGACAGTTCAACGCCTATCTCATGCGCAAAACTGACACGCAGTTCACTTGGAGTCAGGTGTGGGTTTGGGATATATGCAGTAACATACTCGCCATCATCCAGCGCATTCAGCAACTTGCGGCAGAGAAGTGTTTTACCCGTACCTACCTCTCCAACGATTTTTACAAAGCTATCACCGCCAGAAAGGGCGACAAGGACGAGATTCAGAGCCTCATGATGTGTGGGCAAATTCAGGTAAAAGTGCGTATTTGGCGTTAGCGCAAAAGGCAACTCACTTAAACCAAAATGCTCCGTATACATCAAATCACCTTTACAGGGATGAGGCTGAATTCAGATTTTGGAACGCTCGCAGGCTGCGCTTCAGCTCATTCTGCAAGTTGTCCTGACTTGCCAGAACCGGTCGCAGCATGATGACCAATTCAGTTTTACTGCCCGCCTGGCGTTTCTGCTGGAACAGCTTACCAACGACGGGCACATCACCAAGACCAGGGGTTTTAGCTTCCGTATCTGTATCAGTGGATTTCATCAAACCGCCAATAACAATGACCTGTCCACTGTCAGCCCGAACAATGCTGTCCGATTCCCGAATAGAGCTCAAAGCCAGAGGAATGTTGTACGTATCTGATCCAATGCTGATTTGCTTCTGCTGATCTACAACCTCAGAAACACTTGGGTGAATATGCAGCACAATATCACCGTCTGCACTGATCTGTGGTGTTACATCAAGAGCAATACCAGAGAAGAAAGGTGTCAATTCAATACTTGGAGAGGTCGTAGTACTGGTTCCTGTCGTTGTGGTCGTTTCCACCTCAGTCACAAAGAACTCATCGGTACCGACTTTAATCACAGCCTTCTGGTTATTTACCGTAGACACTCGAGGGCTGGAGAGAACCTGAACATCACCCTGACTACCCAAAAGCTCAATGACAGCAGCAAAATCACCCAGACTCAGATCTGCTTTGAAAATACCCGCGATGTTATCGGCATTACTCAGCACTTCAGAAGTCTGACTGAACAGAGCAGTTTTGCCTTCACCCGGTCGACCTAAAGCAGACCAGTTCACGCCTGCCTGGAAGCCATTATTAAGAGTCACTTCAAGAATTTTTGCTTCAATGACAACCTGACGATGCAGAATCAGCTCTGCCTGAGCCAGATACTCACGCACTGTTTCCAACTCACTTGGCAACGCTCTTACAACCACAACACCCGTTTGCGGTGTCACCACAACCTTACGGCCTTCGCCACTCACAATGGTGTCCAGAGTACCTTGCAGGCTTCCCCAGAAATCAGTTGATGTTTTGGTACTTATACGGGTACCAATAACTTCCTCTGTGCTGGAATTGTCACCTGAAGTACTCACAGAGCCGGCACTCACTTGCGTATCAGAACTACCATCTCGCTGAATATCCAGATAGTTGATCTGGAACAGTTCAGTCTGCAGTGCTGCTGGTAAAACCTGATATAAATTTCCACTGAGCTTAAATTCATAACCATAGACATTATGAACGGCCTGCATGACTTCACTCACAGTAACGCTTTTCAGATCTACCGAGATATTTCCGCCAACCTGTTCATGCACAATCATGTTATAGGGCGTACCTTGTACCAGCCCCATGAAAAAGTCTCTGGCTGGCAATGCCTCAGCAGTAATGTCAAACCGCTCTTCCAGCTTGGTATTAGCACTTTGCAAATCCAGCGGTGGTAGCAAGACCGGAGCCGGTGGTGGCGCTATATCAGCTTTCTTGGATTCATTGATCTGGATAGCTTCCTCAATTGCAGCGACACCTTCCTGCTGTGTTGTGGTTCCGGCAACAGGCTGTATGCTCTGACAACCAGACAGCAACATGGTAGAGGCTGCAACAATGCTTAAGACTTTTTTCATATCTATCCGACCTATTTAGCACTCTTAGTCTTACTGAACCCCTGACGTCCAGTAAGAGAGATAAACTTCTTCTCACCTGATACTTCGAGCTGTACTCCTTTACGGCTCACTGCAACAACTTTCGCACCATCAACGACATCGCCTTCCTGCACTCGCTGACCATTTATAACGGCAAGATTATTCTTTTTGCCCGTTATCAACGAGCTAACAAAATATTGCTGTGTTTTTTCAGCTGCATTACCAACTACAACATTAACAGCTGGCTTAGTTGGGTCCGCTGGTAACGTTTCTGCGTTAATCCCCAGACTCACAAAAGATAAAGCCACATAAGGCACTAGATTTTTAAGCACCCAGCCACCCCTCTTCATAACTCAAGGTATGTATCTGAATTTTAACTTTGGCATTAGGATACTCTTCTACGCCATACTCCAGCAGATCCCAGAAGAAAACACCGTCCAACTGTTCAACCTTTCGAAGGTAGTCGTAAACTCCCTGATAATTACCTTGCAGCTCAATTTCAAATGGGTGCATATAAATGACAGCCGTAGCAGTATTCGAATTCTCTGCACTTGCCACTTCATCATCCTCTGTTTGAACAGAGTGCCCCAATTGGACATTTTGCACCGGAAGACTCCGAGCTGATATCAGTTCTGCGCCTTGTTCATTTTCAAGAACTGAACGTAACAAAGTCAGCATTTGCTGCGGGGAGACCAGATTCTTTGCGGCCTGACGAACATTATCGTTTGCTTCTTTGAGCTGCTGACGTAAATCTTTCAGTTCTGTTCGAGCTGCAACATTAGGATCTCTCACTTCCTTTTTTTCCAGGAATTCAAGCAAACGTTGCTGATGCGTTAATTCTTTTTCAATTGCTGCAATTTCCTTTGGCGTGCTCTGAAGTGACTGTAACGGCTGCTCAATTAACAATACATATATAAGGACAACAGGCACGGCAATGGCTGTAATTAACAACAGGCTTCTTTCTCGTTTACTGAGCTCATCCCATCGTGCCGACCAACTCTGCCATGTTTTATTCATTGATACTTAACTCAACTTCAGCCTGAAATTTCACACCCGAACCTTGGGAGCCTACTTCTAATGCCGTTACCGCCATATTCTCAAAAGGAGTAGTTTTTGCTATCGACTCTAACAATGAAGAGACGGCAGGCCCATCCGTAGCCCCTCCCACTAATTGGAAAGAGCGATCGTTAGTATTTATAGAAAACTCATTCAACCAACTTTCAGAGCGAGACGATTCGGCAAGCGCTGAGAGGTAGGAAGAAAAGCTAAGTGATTGTTCAGGATCGATTTGATCCAACAAGCTCATCAAATTTTTTCGATCATCAATCTGACTATTGATCCGCTTAATTTCAGCTTGTAAATCAGGACTCACTGCTTGCAGGCTAAACTGGTCTTGAAGCTGTTGCACACGCGCTTCTACATTACGCTTTTCAGTCTTTATGCTTGCCAGATCGGCTTTGTTTTTCTCATCAAGGAATTTCACGCCAAGACCAACAAGCAGAACTAAACCAACTACTGCCAACGCAATAACAGCGTTACCAGTTAAACTGTTTTTATCGAATGAAGATGTTTTCTTGGTTACACGGTAGAGGTTTATGCGTTGTTTCATGCTCTGCCCCCCCCATTAAGTTCGTCGACTCTCAAAGCTGCTGCAATAGCAATCGTAGCCTTTTTCTGCAATTCAGCGGATAGTTCAAGATCGGTATCTACAAGATTTTCTAGATTCAGGGAATGAATATCCAATGGCAGGTTATAACGAAGTTCAGAAATAAGTGGATCATCATCCATCAGCATCGGAAACACGATGAGTCTTACACAGGGTGGCTTGCCTATCTGACTCTCGTAATAATCCATGGAGCGCTGCATTTCAAGAACAGCACCGCCTGCAGACTCGGGACTCGAGTAAAGGTTATATTGCAATTGGCGAGTAAAATATAACTCGGAATCAGACATCAGATTAATCGAGCTGTTCTTAGAATCCATAAAGAAAACAGCCAAACCTGCTTCCTCGTCAGCAAGATCTTCAGATAAATTCAATAACGCTAACTCAGGCACATCGACAGCCACTGGATGTAAACCGATACCCTGGGACCATTCGATAAAACTTTCAATTTTGTCGGCCTGAGCCACAACCACATACACCATTTTTGAGCGATTGCGATAGGCATCTTCAGGCAGATCGACATAGTCGATAATCGCTTGTTCAACATCAAAGCTAACAAGGTCTTTAATGCGCCAGCGCAACGCATCAATCAATTCTTCATCTGGAACTGATGGCTTTTCAACCAATAGAATTTGATAGCAATCCGCAGGTAATACCAGTGACGCCTGTGTACCATCTAATGCTTTGGAATGTATGTACTGAGAAAATTTTTCAGTTTCTTTCAAAGGTGCGGGAGTTGGCTGAAAATCACAATAGTCCAGCTTCAGTTCGGATTGCTTTTTAGTGGTATGAGCAAACGCAACACCTTCAGTCGTAAAAACAACTGAAGTTAAACCGCCCTTCTTCACTTTTCTCTGGAATAACGACAGCAACAGTCCGACCCCGACTATAAAATCCTATACAAATCTACAGTTCTTGCAGTGCTTACGCAATGCATAAATTAGCAAATATGCAAGTTAAAATTATTTATTATTTCTTAGTCGGCTAAAAGCAATGGGACTTTAGAAAACCATGAAAAAAAAGTCTTCTAAATCATTATGTTGCCAAGAATAAAAAAGCCCTATCACACACAAGAGCTAGGGCTTTAAAATTCAAAAGAGTTTCGCTGAGATTTTAACCAACAATGCAAACACCATGGTCCACATAATGAATAGTGCCGCTGACACCTTTGGAAAGATCACTAAGGTAATACAAAGCGGCCCCTCCTACCTCTTCAATAGTTGGGAGCTGATGATCGACAGACTTTGATTTGTTGTATTCCAACATAGCATCAAAATCTTTAATACCACCGGCTGCACGAGTAGGTATAGTGCCCGGAGAGATTGAATTTACACGGATCTGATTCGGGCCCAGGTCACGTGCTAAATATCGAGTCGCCGCTTCCAGTGCAGCTTTTGCACAACCCATTACATTGTAGTCACCTGTCGCCATTGCACTCCCCAGATATGAGAAGTTAATCATTGATCCGCCATTAACCATCAATTCACGAGCGTAGCGACCCATTTCAATAAAAGAGTAACAGGACACATCCATTGCCTGAATGAAACCCTCACGGGAACATTCAGAAATAGGCGCATGCAAATCTTCGAGTGGACAGAACGCCAGAGAGTGAATGATGCCATCCAATTCGCCCCAGTGAGATTTAATTTGAGCAAAAACTTCTGACATCTGCCCAGGAATAGTTACATCAAGGGGCACGATAATTTCGGCACCCAATTCTTCAGCCAGAGGCCTCACAAACCTTTCAGCCTTATCATTCAGATATGTAACTGCCAGTTGAGCGCCTTGCTCTTGTAGTTTTTTAGCGCACCCATACGCGATACTTTTATCGTTCGCGATACCGACAATCAGTATTTTTTTGCCCTGCATCAAACCTTCAGACATAGCACAAACTCCAACATAGAATAATTAACTAACACCAATCTTACGCACTTGCGTAAAAAAGCAATATTACAAATCAGGGAATTCGGTCGGTCTTTTGACTTAGGTCGTACTTTTTAGTTTCTGAACTAAGTGAGAGAGCATGTGAAATAAGTATGAGAAACAGGTTATTGGTACTTTCACGTAAACAAAAGCACGGCCTTGCAGGCCCAGTTTATATTGTTACGAACTACACACTTGCACACCCAATCCCGTCATTCCTGCGCAGGCAGGGATCTAGGTTGTGAGGTGAGGAGTTGAGTGAGTGATAGCCAACAATAGCGTGCTGATAGTGCATGCAGTGAGATGACCTACAATGATCGCAAGCATGCTTGCGCCCCTTCGGGTGCTGTTGTGAACAACAGCCTCTAACACTCGTTCCTTTGGAACAGAATGTTGTCACATGCACCCTTTGCAGCAACAAAGATCATCCCGTCTAAAACGAAAAAGCCCCCAACACGTTAGTGCCGGGGGCTGTTTCATTATTAAATGCTTGGCGATGACCTACTCTCACATGGGGAAGCCCCACACTACCATCGGCGATGCTGCGTTTCACGTCTGAGTTCGGGATGGAATCAGGTGGTTCCACAACTCTATGGTCGCCAAGCAAAACTGTTACAACCTGGATCT
>JASBRM010000032.1 GCA_030149405.1 Neptuniibacter sp.
CCGATGCCGGATGACCTGAGAAGTCAGGTGGAACCAATCCACAACATCATAAAAGCGATGGGCTTACCTTTGATTGTTGAAGACGGTGTTGAAGCCGATGATGTCATCGGAACCATGGCACGTGAAGCCAGCTCTCTGGGTATTGATACGCTGATATCTACTGGCGACAAGGATATGGCCCAACTGGTGGATCAGCATGTCACCCTGATCAATACCATGACCGATACTCTGATGGATATTGAAGGGGTTAAAGAGAAATTTGGTATTCCTCCAGAATTAATCATCGATTATCTGGCCCTTATGGGGGATAAGGTCGACAACATTCCAGGGGTGCCCGGCGTCGGTGAAAAAACCGCCTTGGCCCTGTTGCAGGGGATTGGTGGCCTAAAAGATCTTTACGAGAATCTGGATAAAATTGCTGAGCTGAGCTTCCGCGGTTCTAAAACCATGGCTAAAAAGCTGGAAGATAACCGTGCTGAGGCTGATCTTTCTTACCTGTTGGCCACCATTAAATGTGATGTGGAGCTGCATGAGTCCGTTACTGACTTTAAAAAACCTGTTGCAGATGCGGATCAGTTGATCAATCTATTTAAAGAATTTGAATTCCGTACCTGGGTAAAAGAACTGGAGACTGGTGGTTCTGCTTCCAGTGCTGTGGTGGCAGATGAATTAGATGATAGTTTGCCGGCGGCACCTGAAAATGTTGAATATGATGTTGTTCTGGATGAATCCAGTCTGGATGCTTGGTTAGAAAAGTTATCCACAGCTGAACTGTTAGCTTTTGATACTGAAACAACCAGCCTTAATTACATGGAAGCGGAGCTGGTGGGTGTTTCCTTTGCGGTGGAACCGGGCAAAGCGGCCTACGTGCCTGTCGCACATGATTATATGGGGGCACCTGAGCAGATCACTCGCGAACTTCTTCTGGCTAAGCTGAAGCCTTTGCTTGAGAGTGATCAGCATAAAAAGGTGGGACAGCACCTGAAATACGATATGAATGTACTTGCTCGATACGGCATAGAGCTTCAGGGCATTGAATACGACACTATGTTGGAATCCTATGTTCTGAATTCCACGGCTACCCGCCACGATATGGATAGCTTGGCCGATCGCTATCTGGGTGTGAAAACCATCAAGTTTGAAGAGATTGCAGGCAAGGGCAAAAAACAGCTCACTTTCAATCAGATTGAGATGGAGCAGGCCGCTCCCTACGCCGCTGAAGATGCGGATATTACTTTACGTTTGCACCAGGCCATTGATGCGCAGTTGAGTAAAGATGAAGCTCTGGCGAAGGTTTTTCAGGAGATAGAGAAACCGTTGATCCCGGTGTTGTCTCGTATAGAGCGTAACGGTGCATTAGTTGATGCGGCGATGTTAGGTGAACAGAGTATTCAATTAGCAGAACGCATGGTCGAGCTGGAGCGTGAAGCCTACGATATTGCGGGTAAAGAATTTAACCTTGCGTCACCAAAACAGTTACAACAGATACTGTTCGAAGAACTGAATATTCCGGTGATTAAGAAAACCCCTAAAGGTGCGCCGTCTACCGCAGAAGAGGTATTACAGGAACTAGCACTGGAATATCCGTTGCCAAAGATCATTCTGGAACATCGAAGCCTGAATAAGCTGAAATCGACTTATACCGATAAGCTGCCTCTAATGATCAATCCGGAGACTGGTCGAATCCACACCTCTTATCATCAGGCCGTTACCGCTACCGGGCGTTTGTCCTCGACAGATCCTAATCTGCAGAATATCCCGGTACGAACTCAGGAAGGGCGCCGTATTCGCCATGCTTTTGTAGCACCTGAGGGTTACAAAATTGTCGCAGCCGATTACTCTCAGATTGAGCTACGAATAATGGCGCACCTCTCCCAAGATCAGGGTCTCTTGGATGCTTTCTCAAAGGGGGCTGATATTCACCGCGCCACAGCTGCGGAGGTATTCAAGGTTGGTCTCGACGATGTATCTGATGATCAGCGTCGGAGTGCCAAGGCAATCAATTTCGGTTTGATCTATGGCATGTCAGCTTTTGGTCTGGCGAAGCAATTGGGTATCGCGCGTAAAGACGCCGGTCAGTATATTGAACATTATTTTGAGACCTATCCGGGTGTTCAACATTATATGGATGATATACGGGCCAAAGCTCAGGAGCAGGGTTATGTTGAGACACTGTTTGGACGTCGTTTATATCTACCAGAGATCAAAGCTAAGAATGCGATGCGTCGTCAGGCTGCTGAGCGTACTGCGATCAATGCGCCAATGCAGGGAACAGCTGCGGACATCATTAAACGCGCGATGGTGACAGTGGATAAATGGCTGGCAAAATCAGACTTCGATGTCCGCATGATTATGCAGGTTCACGACGAACTGGTGTTTGAAGTACGTGAAGATCAGGTGGAGAGCTTTGTCGAAGCGGTTAAAGAGAGAATGGCCTCGGCGGCTGATCTGGATGTGCCATTACTGGTTGAAGCCGGTGTGGGTGAAAACTGGGAGCAAGCGCACTAAATTCAGAAAAGTTGATTGGGTCTGGAACTATTTCTATGCAGCCCGGTCTATGGAATAAGAGTCACATATATGTTGCACCTTGCCATGGTAGTGGCTCTTTATAACAAGCATGCGTTAAAGCCCTGAAAAATGTCGTTCCCCTTCCTGCTTTTCAGGGCTTTCTTTTACCTTCTGCTATCCTTATCTAATAACTATTGATCAAAAAATGCTCAGTCTTGTTCTGAGTTATTGAGATTAGAGTTTACAAGCGAACACTTTATAAAGGTCAGCGGCTATGGCTAATGAAGGAAATTTTGGCAACTATGTAAATACCACGCTAAAGCAACCTGAGTTTGCCGATAAAGGGAAAACTTTTGGTCAAAATGTATCGCAAGCTGCTCAGGATCGAAATGAACTGCGTAAGGCGGAAAATATTGAAGAGGTGATCGAGATCCCTGAGGCTCCGGCGGATGTTCAGCGGGATCAGGCTATTCTGGAAGCCTCGTTTGAGGGTGTGAGTATCAGCTCTGGCAGTGAACCTATGGTGCTGACTTACAAAGCTGCCGTCGAAAAAATCAATGAGATCTTAGCGCCTGAGTTGGGAGTAGAACGCCCTCTGGAAGCTGCTCTAGAGGAGGGCTTGGATGTTTCCCCTGAAGCGACCGCGGATAGGATTGTATCTCTCACCACCTCCATGTTGATGAATTATTTGGAAGCGAATCCCGATCTTGAAACGACCGAAGCCGTT
This sequence comes from Neptuniibacter sp., assembly GCA_030149405.1. Taxonomy (GTDB): domain Bacteria; phylum Pseudomonadota; class Gammaproteobacteria; order Pseudomonadales; family Balneatricaceae; genus Neptuniibacter. Next base: position 3,236 of record JASBRM010000032.1, read on the forward strand.
GATCGGTTTGTCGATGTTATTTCAGGTGGTATTACGCAAGGGTTTACTGAAGCGAGAGAAATCCTGGATGGGTTGGGAGTTTTGGAAGGCGATATAGCAGCCAATATTGATAAGACTTATGAGCTAGTACAGCAAGGGTTACAAGAATTTCGTGAAGCTAATGGCGGCACAGTGATTCCTGAAGTGACTGATGCAACAGAAGCAGGCTCAGTCGAAGAGGTCATCGATCCCTTAATCAACTGATGTGATTGTTCTGGAATAATAAAGCCGCGTAATGCGGCTTTATTTTTTTCAGTTGTCACTCACTGAGGTCTACTTGCTCAGGTAACAACCATTGATTCAGACGATTCTCCAGGGTATCTACACCCTGTTTCTTCAGTGCCGAAAATACCTGAACAGAGACGTTGTCTCCAAGAACCGATTTCAAGTGATTGCTGAGTTTTAACTTAGCCGCCTGCGCAGGGCCTTTTTTCAGTTTGTCGGCCTTAGTCATCAGCACATGTAAAGGCATACCGGTTTCCAGGCACCAATCGACCATCATTTGATCGAACTCTTTCATCGGGTGGCGAATGTCCATCACCAAGACCACACCTTTCAGGCAATCCCTTTTCTGAAGGTACTCGCCGAGATGCTTCTGCCAGTGGATTTTCATCTCGACGGGTACTTTGGCGAAGCCGTACCCCGGAAGGTCGACTATGCGTACATCTTCTAAATTAAGATCAAAAAAGTTAATCAGTTGAGTTCGGCCAGGTGTTTTTGAGGTACGCGCCAGCTTGTTATTTCGGGTCAGCGTATTGATAGCACTGGATTTGCCGGCATTAGAACGACCGGCAAACGCAACCTCCGCCCCAGTATCTTGTGGGCATTGATGCAGCTTAGCAGCGCTTTTGTTAAAACGGGCACTATTAAAGTGAATTTTTAATTGATCTGAGGACATACTTTGGTCACTTTTCAGCAATACCTACTAAAGGAACATAGATTGCCGTTCCAGTTTGTGTGGATATTGGTTTATAATTGCGCCAATTTTACCTGCGATCGGCCTTTAGCTCTAGTCGGCAGGGAAGTGAGATTATAATCAGCCGACGTCGGATGGCATTCATCAGACACTGGCTGGCACAAATTTTAATACAAGAGTCTGGGTCTTAATCGATGAATAAACTACTGATTAGCTTACTGGTGACCATTGGTATCACTGGCATGGCGCACGCTGCAGGCGATGCTACTGCGGGTAAAGGTAAAACAGCTGTATGTGGCGCTTGCCATGGTGCAGACGGTAACAGCCCTGCGGCAATGTTCCCGAAACTGGCTGGCCAGAACGAAGCTTACCTGGTTAAGCAGCTAAACGACATTAAGTCTGGCACTCGCTCAGTTGTAGAAATGACGGGTCTGTTGGATGCAATGACTGATCAGGATCTTGCTGATATCGCTGCATACTATGCGAAGCAGGCGGGTACAGTTGGTCACGCAGCAAAAGATCTGGTTGAACAGGGTCAGAAAATCTACCGTGGTGGTATCGCGAACAAAGGCGTAGCAGCATGTACAGCATGTCACACACCAACAGGTGAAGGTATGGCTCAGGCTGGTTTCCCTGCAATTGGTGGTCAGCACGCAGCTTATACTGAGAAGCAGCTGAAAATGTTCCGTAACGGTGAGCGTAACAACGATCCACAGGGCATGATGCGAGACATCGCTGCAAAACTGAGCGATGCTGAAATCAAAGCTGTATCCAGCTACATTCAGGGTCTGGGCAAGTAAATTCAGCTCAGGTTAAAAAAAGGCAGCTTAGGCTGCCTTTTTTGTCGCTTGTTGGAACTTGCGATTTCGATTAGTGTCAATTGCCTAATACCTTTTTTGCTTTCGGAGCCATATCAAGATGAAAAAACTGGGCTTAATGTTGTTTGCATTGTTACTTCCATTTTCTGTTCAGGCAGAAGAGTTCAAGGAAGGAGTGCATTACGAGAAGATTTCTCAACCTGTCAGAACTATTGATCAGTCCCGGGTTGAAGTAGTTGAGATGTTTGGTTATCCGTGCCCGCACTGTAATACCTTTGAGCCATTCATCAAACAATGGGATAAAAACAAGGCTGAAGATGTAAATTTTGTCCGTATTCCGGTGGTTTTCGGGCGTAGCTGGGAGCCAATGGCACGTGCTTTTTATGCATCTGAGTTAAATAAAACCCTGGATAAAACTCATGAAGCCACTTTCAATGCTGTACATGTTGAAAGAAGACGTTTAGCGGGTAAAAAATCGTTTTCCGATTTCTACGGTAACCTAGGCGTAGATACAGCTAAATTTGAAAAAGCCTACGACTCTTTTGCGGTTAATATGAAGCTACGACAAGGTGAGTCAAAACTACGTGGCTATGGTGTTACGGGTGTGCCTGCAATGGTGGTTAATGGCAAATACAGAATTACCGCGCAGTTGGCAGGTGGCCAGAAACAGATGCTGGATGTCGTGAACTATCTGGTTGAAAAAGAACGCGCTAACTTGAAGTAATTCATAGCTAATATTTAAAGAACGCCCACTATGGGCGTTTTTTTTGTATGTATTGATATTTGTCCTAGTTTGATCCCATTACATGGACTAACATGGATTCTAAGCGTTGATTACAGGTTATTGAGATCTGAGGGATTGGTTTGGCAGAGCAACAAGTTGATTGGAAGAAAAAATACCGCGAACTTTCTCAGGATATGGAGACTCTTGAAAAGAAAAGTGCGGATGTTGAGAAAGAGCTACGTTTGTTGGCTAACTATCTTTCTGTTGCTCTTGAGGGTGAGACTCCTCAACTAGATGCATCTATTAAAACCCTTAAGATGATCCTTCAAGAACCCTGTGGGGATAACCTAGCTTTCTTAGCAAAATTGTGTCGTCAGGTCGAAGATCAGGTTCATGAGCGTGAGGGCGCAAAAAGTAAACAAATCAAACAGACCATTTCTGCATTACTTAAATGGGTACGCAGATTAAGAAGTCAGGTTAATAGTAATGGATCACAGAATATTCTGGATTCATTAGAACAGCGCAGTAATAAGTTAGAAGAAAAGTTTTTTGAACTGCCCTCTGTCTTGAGTGAGTTGATCGAACTGCAAAGTCATATAGAGGTTGGAAGCTCTTCACCTACTCCGGTTGATGATAAGGAGTTTTCTTTAGATGGTGCTGCGGTTCCTACCAGTGCCGATGATGAAGAAATTGGTTTCTTACTGAAGAGAGTGGGGGCTGAGTTACTGGAACTGATCAGTAGCTTGCATGTGCCCAAAGCTGAAGCGCCTGCTGCCAGGGATCTGGTCAAGGAAATTGAAGCGGGCTTCGAGCTAACCCAGCTTCCCGAAGTGTTGCAGAATGTTGTTGCGTTAGTTGTGAACTCTAACAGCAACACCAGTGAAGATTTTGAGAACTACCTTCTGGAATTAAACGACCGGCTGGTTGAAGTGCAGGCCTTTGTTGAACACAGCAGGGAAGAACAGCAGGAAAGCGGAAAAAACCAGAAAGAGCTTGATGTACATGTGCGACGTGAGGTTGTGCAGCTGCATAAGACTGTAAAAGAAACCCATGACATTGGAGTTCTTAAAAAAGCAGTTTCTCATCAGCTCAGTGGGCTGGT
>JASBRM010000057.1 GCA_030149405.1 Neptuniibacter sp.
GGTGAAAACCGTTACATGAGTGTTTTCTTTTCTGATATCAGAGGATTTACCAGCCTTTCTGAACAGTTGTCACCACAACAACTAACGCGCTTGATGAATATTTACCTGACGGGCATGACCCGGGTCATTCATGAACATCGCGGCACGGTTGATAAATATATTGGTGATGCCGTCATGGCATTTTGGGGAGCGCCACTAGAAGATAAAGAACATACCCGACATGCGCTTCAGGCTGCGCTAAAAATGCTGGAAGTATTACCCGAACTTAATGCCCAGTTAGAACGCGAACACTTGCCCCCGGTTCAAGTGGGTATGGGTATTAATAGTGGGAAAATGAACGTAGGTAACATGGGTTCTAACTTCAGAATGGCGTATACCGTTCTGGGTGATGCCGTGAACCTTGCATCGAGATTAGAAGGTCTTACGAAGTTCTATGGTTGTGACTTGCTGGTGAGTGGTGAGGTTGCTGAGGAAGTCCCCGAATATATTTACCGGGAGTTAGATAAAGTTCAGGTAAAAGGCCGTGCGGAAGCGGTGACTATTCTTGAGCCGGTTGCTTTGCGTGACGACTGCGATAAAGAGCTGTTTGACCTGATTGAGACGTTTAATCGCGCGGTGCATTCATACCGATCTATGAATTGGGATCAGGCTGAAAGCGGTTTTAAAGCCTACCTTGAGCAGTTGCCAAAGAATGCATCCGCTTCACTTTACCTTGAGCGTATTGCCAGATTCAGAGAGGAGCCACCTCAAGAAAATTGGGATGGGGTATTCAGTCATACTTCCAAGTAGTCTGTTACTTCAAACCGGGCAAAGTTGAAGGGTCAAACTCGTCGATCTGGCGATCTGCCATATGCAGTTTTGCATATTTAAGATAAGTGCCACTTTCGACAAAGAGTTTGAATAACTCGGCATCCAGATGATGATCCTCTACCATCCTGCCCAAAATATTCATGGCCTGTGACAGCAGCATGCCTTTCTTGTATGGGCGATCTGGAGAAGTAAGCGCTTCGAACACATCGGCAATACACATAATCCTTGCCCGGGTTGAAAGCTCATCACCGGTGACGCCACGTGGATAACCACTGCCATCCATATGTTCATGGTGATTACAGGCAATTTCAGGGACTTCTCTGAGCTGTTTAGGGTAGGTTAGCGACTCCAGCATATCGATTGAAACCTTGATATGGTCTCTCATCACCTGTCGCTCATCATCCGTTAATGTCCCTTTACTGATACAAAGGTTATCCACTTCATCTTTGTTGAGTAAGTGGTGTTGATTGCCTGCAGAGTCCAGCCAGTTAGTCGTTGCGATTTCTTGTACTCGTTCCTTTAACTCTGGCGCCATAAATTCCGAACCAGTGTTCGATTTACGGATAAAGGCCAGGTCGTCATCCAGTTGCTGTAATTGTTGTTGCAGTAGCGTTTGTGCGGATAAAAAATCCTTATCCGAGAGATCATCACGCTTCTTCAGCAACTCCAGTTCCAGATGTAGTTTATATTCCCTAAAACGGCTTTCAATAAGGTCAATACGATCAAACATGGTATGCAGTTTTGTTGCCTTATCGATAATGTATTCAGGTGTCGTGATTTTCCCGCAATCATGCAGCCAGGAAGCGATTCTTAACTCATAAAGTTCATTTTCAGAAAAACAAGTATCAGCAAATTTGCCTTTAGTGGCGCTATTGATCGCATCAGCCATCAGCATCGCGATCTCAGGTACCTGTTCACAATGTTTACCAGTGACAGGCGACTTGTGGTCAATTGCACGACCAATAAGTTTGATGAATGACTCAAATAACTGACGTTGTGCATCAATAAGGCGCCGTTTGGTTAAAACTGCGGCCGCAAGTGAAGCCAGAGATTCCACTAAATTTTGCTGGGTTTCAGGGAACGGGATGACCTCACCATTGCTGTTTGTGGCGTTAATAAGTTGCAACACACCAATAACTTCACCTTCATGGTCTTGAAGGGGAACGCATAGGAAGGACTTGGAACGGTAGCTCAGTTGCTTATCAAAATTTCGGGTGCCTGAAAAATCATAATCTTTACATTCGTAGGCATCTGGAATGTTGATCGTTTCCTGTTGCACAAAGGTTTGTACTACCACCAGTTTGGAGGATTGTTGTTGAGCATTATAAATCTGGACGGGAGGCAGATCTTTTGGCTTTCGATGAATACCCAGAGAGCGGTTATGCAATACGGTAAACATCAGCTCATTTTCGTTCTCTTCATTGAGGGTATAGAGCGTGCCTCCATCTGCATTGGTGAGAAACATGCAGCCAAGAATGATGCGATCCAGCAATTTGATGTGATCTTTCTCAGAGGTTAAGGCACCAGTTAAATCGGCTAGCTGCTTTACCACTTCCTGAGTTTCAATATGGCTCATGTTTATCCCGGCTATCTGTTTGTGCGGTAAGACTAAATGTGGCTATGATGCACTGCAGTGTCAAGAGATATAGCCTATATTTCAGGCCTTTTTCAGTGAATATCAGATCACAACGCCTCCGTAATACTACTTAGTAATTCTAATGCGCTCTAAGTAGTCTTGCGCATTCGATTGCGCACTATTCCTCATTGGGTATCTTCAAATCATGTGCCAAACTAAATAAGTTCAATACTGGCATGGCTATGTGTTAGTGGATGAATTTCGGACCGAATCCTATAACGGTCTTACAGTTGATGGTTCTCGAAAGAGAGATACAGACAAAGGATGATAATAAAAATGATGAAATTTAAGTTTGCTAAGACCCTTCTGGCAGCAGCTGCATGTACAGCTGTTCTGGCTGGTCCTGCAATGGCTGCTGAGAAAGTGTATAAACTGAAGCTGGCAGAAACATGGCCAACAAACTTCCCGGTTTTTGGTGATGCCACCAAAAACATGGCAGCGTTAGCAGATAAAATGTCTAACGGCCGCCTTAAAATAACGATTGATTCCAAGAATAAGCATAAAGCACCTTTAGGTGTTTTTGATATGGTCCGTGCTGGTCAGTACGACATGGGTCACTCAGCTTCTTATTACTGGAAAGGTAAAGTACCTAACACGCTTTACTTCACAACAATGCCATTTGGTATGACAGCACCTGAGCAGTATGGTTGGTTCTATTACGGTGGTGGTCAGGAACTGATGGACGAGGTTTACGGCAAGTTTAACCTGATGTCCTTCCCGGGTGGTAACACAGGTAACCAGATGGGTGGTTGGTTCCAGAAAGAGATCAATTCTTTGGATGACCTTAAAGGTCTGAAGATGCGTATCCCTGGTTTTGCCGGTGAAGTACTGGCTAAGCTTGGTGCTAAACCAACAAACATTCCAGCGGGTGAGCTATACACAGCTCTGGAGCGTCGTACAATCGATGCGCTGGAGTGGGTAGGTCCTTCTCTTGACCTGCGAATGGGTTTCCACAAAATCGCGCCGTACTACTACACAGGTTGGCATGAGCCAGCGACAGAGCTGCAGTTCCTGGTTAACAAGAAGAAGTTCGATCGTTTGCCGCCTGACCTGCAACAGATCCTGAAAACTGCGATGCGTACAGCCGCATACGATATGTACATTCAGTCGTATCATGCTTCTGCAGAAAACTGGGATAGCATGAAGAAAGAATATCCAAACATCAAAGTTAAGAGTTTCCCTGCGGAAGTAACTGCAGCGATGCGTAAAGCTAACGATGAACTGCTTGCAGAAAAAGCAGCGTCCGATCCAATGGCTAAGAAAATTCTCGACTCTCAGGCTGAGTACCTGCGTAAAGCGCGTGCCTGGACTGATATCTCTGATAAAGCTTATCTGAACAGCCTTTCTAAGTAATCGGTTGTCACCTTGCTGGCACCCTAGGGTGCCAGTTTTAATTTTCAGGAGCTTACATGTTTCTATTGCGGCTGGAGCAGGTGATCAACAGCTTTTCCGACTTACTCGGAAAGATCTCTGCGGTCCTCTTTGTAATTATGTTGTTCAACGTCTTCATCGACGTTGTGATGCGGTACGTATTCAATGATGTATCAATCGGTATGCAGGAGCTGGAATGGCATCTGTATGCTGCGGTTTTTCTTTTAGGTGTACCGTACACGCTTAAAGCGGGTGGTCATGTGCGAGTTGATCTTGTGTATGAGCGTTTGAGCGGTAAAACCAAGGCCGTTATTGATATGTTAGGTTGCCTGATTCTCCTGTTCCCATTCTGTGCATTGGTTGGGTGGTACGGAATCGACTTTGCTCGTGAATCTTTTGAATTGGGTGAGATGTCTGGTGACCCGGGTGGTTTACCCTACCGTTGGATCATCAAGTCCGTTATTCCTTTTGCTTTTTTTGCCATGCTGATCAGTGGTATCGGCTTTTTCCTTAAATCCCTCAATATCTTCCTGGGCAATCGTCCGGAAGAACATTATCAAACGCCACAGCATTAAGGAGCCAGTAAATGATCGGTATTATTATGTTCGTTGTGGCGCTGCTAATGCTATTGGTGGGCTTCCCTGTAGCCTTTACCTTTGGTGGCGTTGCTTTGATTTTTGGTGTCTTCGCAGAAGGCCCCGACATGTTTGCGTTTATGCCATTCCGTATCCAGAGCATTATGGAAAATACGGTTCTGATGGCGGTACCTCTGTTCATATTTATGGGTATTGTTCTGCAGAAAACTCAGTTGGCAGAACAGCTACTTGAATCCATGGGCAAGCTCTTCGGTGGTGTCCGGGGAGGGCTGGCAATTTCTACTGTACTGGTTGGTGCGCTGCTGGCTGCATCGACGGGTGTAGTAGGGGCTTCTGTTGTTGCGATGGGCCTAATCTCATTGCCGGTAATGCTGAAGTACAAATATGACAAATCACTGGCCTGCGGCACCATCTGTGCGTCTGGTACTCTTGGTCAGATTATCCCTCCATCTATTATTCTCATTATTCTGGGCGATGTATTGGGTATTCCAGTTGGTGATCTGTTCAAGGCTGCGGTTGGACCGGGGCTGATTTTGATCGGTGTTTATGTGGTATACATCCTGATCTACAGTTTTGTGAAGCCGGAATCTGCGCCTGCGTTGCCTTTAGATGAAGATGTAGCGAGTAAACGAGAACAGTACATTAAGGCGCTGAAAGCGATTATTCCGCCACTGGCATTGATTTTGATTGTACTGGGTTCCATCTTTGCAGGTATTGCGACACCAACGGAGTCTTCAGCTCTGGGTGGTGTAGGCGCGATTATCCTGGCCGCTCTGTATCGTCAGTTCAGTTGGAAAATGGTTCTGGATTCGGCCACTGAGACGGTGAAAGTGACGGCCATGGTATTTGCTATCCTACTGGGGGCAACCGCATTCTCTATGGCGTTTACCTACACGGGTGGTGATTACATTGTGGAAGAGGTGCTGTCTGATCTTCCAGGTGGAGCAACTGGATTCCTTATCCTCTCTATGATTGCGATTCTGATCCTGGGTTTCTTTATTGATTTTGTAGAGATCAGTTTCATCATTGTTCCAATTCTGGCACCAGTAGCGGACGCTCTGGGCATTGCACCCTTATGGTTTGCAATCCTGATTGCTATGAACTTACAGACCAGTTTCCTTACCCCTCCATTCGGATTTAGTTTGTTCTATCTGAAAGGAGTAGCACCCCCATCCGTAAAAACCATGGATATTTATAAAGGTGTTATGCCGTTCATCATTATGCAGGTTGCTGTTGTGATCTCGATTCTTGTGTTCCCAGGATTCTATGGTCTTGCGTAAATTTTAAGGTTTAACCCTAATGACCTTTCGGGCCGCTTTAAGCGGCCCTTTTTTATGCACACTGGCTTAGTGATTTATTTTGCATAAGCTTTTATGAGTTATTCACTGAAAGTGTGGATAACTTTGGGTGTAACTTTTGGGTAGATCGCTGTAAAGCAGGTGATATGGGGTTTTGAGAAATCTGGGTCAAAAATAATCAAGGAATATTATCCATAAAAAACAATATGTTACGATTATTGTTCTCTTGAATTAACAGAGATCTTCTGATTTGTATACAGGGCTATAGGTAAATTTCGGTTTGTGGATTAATTTCTGTTGGGGTTAAATTTTGGTTGACATCACACAGCCCCAAAATCACGGTGCTTGTGGGATAAGTGTGTCCTTACATTCTTTTAATTATTCTCTGATTATTGTTTGAATAGGTAATTAGAAATCTCTATAAGGTTCAAATCTGGATCTCTGATATAGACCGATAAAATTGGACCCATCGCGCCAGTTCTCTCCACAGGGCCTTCTTCAATAGTGATGCTTAATTTGTTTAGCTGAATGACAAACTCTTCTATAGGTGTGAGAGTTATAAAGCAGAGGTCGGCGCTGCCGGGAGTGGGTTTATTGGCCTTTGGCAGAAATTCTTTTTGGTGTTGATGAAGGTTGATCTTCTGTTGGCCAAAACATAAAGCTTTGCGGCCCTCACCAAATTCAATCGACTGCATACCTAATACAGTTTCATAAAAGCGGATGCTGCGGTTAATATCCTCAACGGTGAGTACTTGGGAACCTGCGAATAAGTCCTGTTAGCGCTCTGGCTTATGTGATGGTTCACAATCAAGGAAGTACTTTGCAGTAATGTCTGGACCTTTCAAAAAGTACTGACACAGAGTGTGGATCATCACAAAAGCCCCGGAGGGCAAGCCCTGTAGACTGTATCTGCTGTGTTGCAGCTCTTGTTAAGGGCTACGGCCATTAACGGCGAACTGCGCCTTACATCTACAGCCTTCAGGGCTTGCATAGCGCTAACAGGACTTGTTCGCAGGTTCCTTGGGTGATCAAGAGATTCAACTTTCAACATAAGAGGTTTTCAATTGTCTGATTGGTTTGTGTATATGTTGCGCTGTTCCGACGATAGCTTATATACCGGTGTAACGACAGATATCGATAGGCGATTACGTCAGCATAATGGCGAACTGGTTGGAGGTGCAAAATATACCCGACTGAGAAGGCCCGTCACGCTTGTCTGGAAAGAGATTCACAATGATAGGAGCAGTGCAGCTAAAAAAGAGTGGCAGATTAAACAGCTTCGTCGTTCTGAAAAGCTCCGTTTGTTCGAAGGGAATTAGCGAGATCTGAACCATTTATTTAAAAATTATCTGATCTCTGCCATTCTTTTTAGCCAGATATAAATTAGCATCAGCCCTTTGTAGCAGATTGGCAAAGCTCTCGTCTTTATCACGCTTAGCTACCCCACAGCTTAGAGTGATTTTAGTTCCAGATTCAAAATCTGAGGAAAAAGTTTTGTAACGCAGTCTTTCAGCTAAATGCAGAGCGTCTTCATCACTTTTTGCAAGAGTCAGCACCACAAACTCCTCTCCACCATATCTAACGCAGAGATCCTGAGGTCTTGTACTTTGTCTGAGGATACTCCCAACTATTTTTAGAACTTGGTCCCCCTCAAGGTGACCATAGGTATCGTTAACTGATTTAAAGTGGTCAATGTCCAGAAATAAAATGTACAGATGGTTGTTTTTGTTTCGGAGGTCTTCACGCACAAACCGATCTTCAGTTTCATTTAGGTAACGACGGCTATAAAGCTGAGTGAGAGGGTCCCTGATTGCAAAATTAGCAATGCCTCTGGCGCTCTGCCGGGCAGAAAAGAATGAAAAACCAATCAATGACAACAAAACGATTATAACAATGTGAGTAGAGCTGAGAACCAACTGGTTTTTCGCAGCCGCTTCTTCATCCATGTACACGCCTGTTCCAATGACCCATTGCCAAGGTTCATAAAGAGATACGTAGGAAACCTTATGAGTCGGAGAATCTGGTTGATCTGGTTTCGGCCATAGGTACTCAACCCATCCACCGCCGTTGATGGCCTCACTTACAAAACGGTCAAAAGGTTTTATGCCGTTAACATCCCGATAATCAATCAGGTTTTGTCCTTCCAGCGCGGGCATCAAAGGATGCATGACAATATTGCCTTGCAGATCATTTATCCAGAAATAACCACTGTCGGAATAACGGGAACTTCGAAGAGTATTAATAGAGTACAAGCGTGCCTCTTTGGCACTGATCTCACCTTTCTGCTCAAGTCTGTGGAAACTATCCACAATAGACACTGCAGTATTAGTGAGCTTTAAGGAATCATTACGCTTCTCTTCGATATAAATGTTACCGAAGATATCAAATACCACATAAAGCAAAACAACCATGCCTAAAAGGCTGATTAAGACCATCAAGCTCAGATGTTTGCCGATGTCGGAGCTTAATGAAATTTTCATAGTGTTGCCTCCCTACAACGCTGCTATTCCATTAGCGCTTTCACATCCTTGCTTCGAGCATAGAGAGTAGCTGAGGGATCGACGATGACAGAAATCATGTCATTTTTAAGATAACTCAGAAATTAAAGGAAACTTGATAGGTATCAATTATCTTATTTCCAGAAAGGTGAATGTTCTTTACTTATGAACTAAGGAAAACCATTGCAATCAGATTGAGAGTATCAATAATATATAGATTGTTACTTTATAACATTTTGGGTGTGCGAATGGTTAAGGTAGATGACTTTTTGAAAGTGTGTGGTGCTCTTTCAATTATTGGTTGTACAGCGGTTTCTGCGTTTGAAATTGAACATGGCGCGCATGTTCATGGGGAAGCGGTTATAAATATAGCAATTGAAGGGAACAAAATTGCTGCAGAGTTAGAATCACCGCTCTATAACATCACAGGATTTGAGCATAAAGCTGAGACTGAAAAAGATAAAAAAGCTTTACAGCAAGCGATGGTGAAATTGGAAAATGCCGAAAGCCTTCTGCTCATTTCATCTGCAGCAAAATGTTCGCTGGTGGATGCTGAAGTGGAATTAGCAGCTGAAGATGCACAGCATGATGATCACGAAGGCC
>JASBRM010000060.1 GCA_030149405.1 Neptuniibacter sp.
GCAACGATCACTTTTATGGAATGCGCCCGTAGCTCAGCTGGATAGAGTACCTGTCTACGAACCAGGCGGTCAGAGGTTCGAATCCTCTCGGGCGCGCCACTCCTCAGAAGTATTTCTATACGCGCCCGTAGCTCAGCTGGATAGAGTACCTGGCTACGAACCAGGCGGTCAGAGGTTCGAATCCTCTCGGGCGCGCCAACTTCCAAATTCTATATAAATAGATAACAGCGCTTTATAATTGCGTAACTTTCACTTATTACCTGAGCTTGAAGCTATGAAGTTCTCAATTCGTTTATTCCCAGAAATTACCATTAAAAGTCGTCCGGTCCGTAAGCGTTTGATTCAACGCCTGCAGAGTAATCTGCAAAACATGCTACGTCGCATTGATGAGCAGATTCGAGTGAAAGGACAGTGGGACAAATTGGATGTTGAGTGCGAGCAGGCAGATGCTGAGACAGTTTCTCAGGTTATTGATCTTTTATCGCGCACACCTGGAATTCATAGTTTCATTGAAGTCACTGAATATCCTTTGGGTGATTTTCACGATATCTATGAAAAAGCTTTCAGTATCTATGCGGAAGCTCTTAAAGGTAAAACCTTTAAAGTACGAGTGAAACGCTCTGGTAAGCATGAATTCAAATCGGTTGATGTAGAGCGTTATGTGGGTGGTGGTTTAAATCAGCACTCTGAAGCCGCGGGCGTAGATGTTCACAACCCGGATCTTTATGTCGATCTGGAGATTCGTAATGACAAGCTTTATGTAGTGACAAATATCTATAAAGGGCTGGGTGGCTTCCCTCTGGGTACACAGGAGGCAACAGTCTCGCTGATCTCTGGTGGTTTTGATTCTATTGTTGCCAGCTATATGTCTATGCGTCGCGGTTGTAAAACTCACTTTCTGTTCTTCAATCTTGGTGGTCAGGCTCATGAGATTGGGGTCAAGCAGGTTGCGCTTTATCTCTGGCAAAAGTTTGGTTCTTCAGCGCGGGTAAAATTTATCTCAATTCCATTTGATGAAGTGGTAGGCGAGATTCTTCAGTCTGTACATCATTCGCATATGGGTGTGATTTTAAAGCGTATGATGATGCGTGCCGGTGAAAAGGTAGCAGATCGACTGAAGGTGGATGCGTTAGTTACAGGTGAGAGTATCGCGCAGGTATCCAGTCAGACGTTGCCTAACCTTGCAGTAATTGATGCGGCGACCGAAAAACTGGTGGTGCGCCCGCTGATCACCATGGATAAGCAGGATATTATCGATATCACTCGTGAAATTGGCGCGTATGATTTCGCAAAAAACATTCCTGAGTACTGTGGAGTAATCTCTGATCGCCCAACCACTTGTGCGAAAAAAGAGCGGGTTCTGGAGGAAGAGTCAGACTTCGATTTTGATGTCCTGGAGCGTGCTTTAGAGCGACGTCAGGTGATCAGTATTGATGAAATCGTTGAAGATGTGAATGTTCATGCGACCGTCGAAGCACTGACAAAAGTTGAAGATAATCAGGTGGTTGTTGATATTCGTGCACCGCATGAGCAGGAAAAGAAACCACTGAATATTCCTGGCTGTGAGATTATGTTAGTGCCTTTCTTCTCTTTGGCAGGAGCTGTAGAAGGTTTTTCGGAAGAAAAAGAATATCTTCTCTACTGTGAAAAGGGTGTGATGAGCCAGATGCATGCACAGCAGTTAAGGGAAAGGGGTTTTAGTAACGTCAAGGTGTATCGACCAGGCGCAGCTGAAAGCTGATAGCCCCATTAATACGGGGGATAAGGGGTTTTTCAGAGTTTTTGATCTCTGTCTTAAAATCGTCTTATCTTTTCACTATTATCGTCCAGTTTTATTGCCTCATTTAGACTTTTCGGGTTTAATTGTGGTCCACTTGCAACTAGTACATCCGTTAGATGAAGTTCTGCAATCCAGCAGATAGGCCAAAAGCCGTTCATTTGGCGTGTGGGTTCGATAAACAAAGGAGCACCCATAGATGGATAATCTAATATCAGAAGGCATCAATTTGATGGTCTTTGGTATGGGCTTCGTATTTGTCTTTCTGACCTTGTTGGTATTCTCCACAGCGGGAATGTCCAAAGTCGTTGGCAAATATTTTCCAGAAGCACCAGCTCAGCCTAAAGCTGCAAAGCCAGCCCCTGTAGCTGCTGCTGCGAATAATAATGACGAATTAGTCGCTGTAATGACTGCAGCGGTCCACAAATACCGTTCATAAACAAGAACGGACTAATAATTAATAATCTGCATTAATCGACAGAAGGCCATTACCCATGACCGACGCAAAGAAACCACTTGGCATTACCGATGTAGTACTACGTGACGCACATCAGTCGCTGTTCGCTACGCGTATGCGAGTTGAAGACATGCTGCCGATCGCGGAAAAGCTGGATAAAGTAGGCTTTTGGTCCCTAGAAAGCTGGGGCGGCGCAACTTTTGACTCTTGTATCCGTTTTATCGGAGAAGATCCGTGGGAACGCATCCGTTTGCTGAAGCAAGCGATGCCAAACACTAAACATCAAATGCTTCTGCGTGGACAGAACCTGTTAGGTTACCGTCACTACGCGGATGACGTTGTAAACAAATTCTGTGAACGTGCTG
This sequence comes from Neptuniibacter sp., assembly GCA_030149405.1. Taxonomy (GTDB): domain Bacteria; phylum Pseudomonadota; class Gammaproteobacteria; order Pseudomonadales; family Balneatricaceae; genus Neptuniibacter. The sequence goes on from JASBRM010000060.1 coordinate 2,600, forward strand.
CTGTTAACGGCGTTGACGTTTTCCGTATCTTTGATGCGATGAACGATCCCCGTAACCTTGAAACAGCAATTAAAGCTGTTAAAGCTACTGAGAAGCACGCTCAGGGCACCATTTCTTACACTAAGAGCAGTGTTCACACCATTGATATGTGGGTTGAATACGCTAAGACTCTTGAAGATATGGGTGCTGATTCGATCGCGATCAAGGATATGTCCGGTATCCTGACGCCATACGATGCATTTGATCTGGTTTCTCGTCTGAAAGCTCAGACTGATCTGGAAGTTCAGCTGCACGCACATGCGACTTCTGGTCTGTCCGACATGACAATCCTGAAGTCTGTTGAAGCAGGTATCGACCGTGTTGATACAGCGATCTCTTCTATGTCTATGACCTACGGTCACACCTCGACTGAGTCTGTTGTGGCTGCACTGGCAGGTACGGATCGTGATACAGGTCTGGATATTAACCTTCTTGAAGAAATTGCAGGCTACTTCCGCGAAGTACGTAAGAAGTACGCTAAGTTTGAAGGTTCTCTGCGTGGTACTGACTCCCGAATTCTGGTTGCTCAGGTTCCAGGTGGTATGTTGACCAACATGGAAAACCAGCTGAAAGAGCAGGGTGCATCTGACAAGTTTGATGAAGTACTGGCTGAGATCCCACGTGTTCGTGAAGATCTGGGTTTGATTCCTCTGGTTACTCCAACATCTCAGATTGTTGGTACTCAGGCTGTAATCAACGTCCTGATGGGCGAACGTTACAAAACTATCTCTAAAGAAGTACAGGGTATCCTGAAAGGTGAGTACGGTGCTGCTCCAGCGCCATACAATGCTGACCTTCAGGCTCGTGTTCTGGATGGTGGTGAAGCAATCACTTGCCGTCCTGCAGACCTGCTTGAGCCAGAAATGGACAAGCTGGTAACCGAGCTGAAAGAGCTTGCTGCTGAGAAAGGTGTTGAGCTGACTGCAGGTGAGAACGAAATTGATGACGTTCTTACTTACGCTCTATTCCCTCAGGTTGGCTTGAAATTCCTGGAAAACCGTAACAACCCTGATGCATTTGAACCTGCACCTACATTAGAGGACGCACTAGCAATGGCTGCACCTAAGAACACAGGCCCACAGACTTACACTATCACTGTTAACGGCCAGAACTACGTTGTACAAGTAACTGAAGGCGGCGATATTTCCGCTGTAGCTCCAGCGGCAGCACCTGCTGCGGCGCCAGCAGCTGCACCAGCGGGTGCTGCAGAAGCGGTTCCAGCGCCACTGGCGGGTAACATCTGGAAAGTTCAGGTTGCTGCAGGCCAGGCCGTACAGGAAGGTGATGTACTGGTAATCCTGGAAGCTATGAAGATGGAAACTGAAGTACGTGCTGCACGTGCTGGTACTGTTTCCACAGTTGATGTTAAGGAAGGTGACGCTGTACAGGTTGGCGACACTCTGCTGACTCTGGCGTAAGTAAGGTACTGTTTGATGGAAAAGTTAATCGAACTGTTTCTTGCCTCTGGTGCCTATAACATCACTGGCGGTCAGGTCGTAATGATTTTGGTTGGCCTTTTGCTTTTGTATCTGGCGATCAAAAAGAATTTCGAACCTCTGCTATTGGTTCCGATTGGATTCGGTGGCATTTTGGCAAACATTCCGGAAGCAGGGCTTGCGTATACAGCGGTTGAAAACGCTATACACTTCGCCGTGCCTGAAGTAATGAATGCAATGGCGGCTGCGCTGAATATCACCAGCACAGACCCATATGACCTTCTGCATGCCTATCATGAAGGTTCTGCTGCTGAGATTCAGGCTGCTAAAAATGTTGCCTATGATGGTGGTTATGCGAACGGTATGCTGTATAACTTCTACAGTGTTGCTATTGGCTCTACCGTTGCGCCTCTGCTTATCTTCATGGGTGTTGGTGCGATGACCGACTTCGGTCCGCTTCTGGCTAACCCGCGTACCCTGTTCCTGGGTGCGGCTGCTCAGTTTGGTATCTTTGCTACTGTACTGGGTGCTGTCGGCATGTCTGCTCTGGGTATTATGGATTTTGATATCCAGGAAGCAGCGGCAATTGGTATCATCGGTGGTGCGGATGGCCCTACGGCTATCTACGTAACCAGTCTGCTTGCGCCACATCTGTTGGGTGCGATTGCTGTAGCTGCATACTCTTACATGGCTCTGGTGCCTCTGATTCAGCCACCAATCATGCGTGCGCTGACTACAGATGCTGAGCGTAAGATTCAGATGAGCCAGCTGCGTCATGTATCGAAACTGGAGAAGATCCTGTTCCCGATCGTACTGTTGATTTTGGTTGCATTGTTGCTACCGGATGCGGCTCCACTGTTGGGTATGTTCTGTTTCGGTAACCTGATGCGTGAGTGTGGTGTGGTAGATCGTCTGAGCGACACTGCGCAGAATGCTCTGATCAACATCGTAACTATCTTCCTGGGTCTGTCTGTTGGTTCTAAGCTTTCTGCTGATAAGTTCTTGGATCTTCAGACTCTGGGTATCATGGCGCTGGGTATCGTTGCATTCTGTATCGGTACTGCTTGTGGTGTGATCATGGCGAAGATTATGAACAAGATGATGGGTGGTAATGCCATTAACCCATTGATCGGTTCAGCAGGTGTATCAGCGGTACCAATGGCGGCTCGTGTATCTAACAAGATTGGTCTGGAGTACAACTCTCAGAACTTCCTGCTGATGCATGCAATGGGTCCAAATGTTGCCGGTGTAATCGGTTCTGCAATTGCTGCAGGTGTAATGATTAAGTTTGTAAGCTAATCATTGCTATTAAATAAAAAAGGCTGCCAATGGCAGCCTTTTTTGTTTCTGTAATTAGGAGTTTAATGACCTGCAAGAACTTCCAGATGTGCCTGGACACTGAAAGCCAGTGAGACAGGGTTATACCCACCTTCCAAAACTGAGACCAGTCGGTTCTGGCTATAGGTTTTCGCAGAATCCATCAGCAGCTGAGTTACCCAGCGGTAATCTTCTTCATCCAGTTTGATATCTGCCATCGGGTCTTCATGATGAGCATCAAAACCGGCAGAAATAATAATCATATCTGGCTTATGCGCCTGAATAGCGGGTAGCCAGCGAGATTCAACCAGTTTTCTGAAAACCATGCCATCGCTATGAGCTTCCATAGGGCAGTTCACGATGTTGTCTCGCAAAATGTCAGAGTATCGTTCTGGGTAGAACGGATGCTGGAATGTTGAACAAACCAATACTTCGGGTTTGTCCTTGAAAATATCAACCGTACCGTTGCCGTGATGAACATCAAAGTCGAAGATGGCAACACGTTCGATACCTGGCTGTTGTAGCGCATGCATGGCAGCGATAGCAGCATTGTTATAAAAGCAGAAGCCCATCGGGTTGTTATGCTCGGCATGGTGCCCTGGTGGGCGAACCGCACAAAAGGCATTTTGCACTTTACCTGACATAACACGATTAACTGCCATTACCGCTGAGCCCGCTGCCAGGCTTGCCGCGTGTAATGAATCTGGGCACAAGGCCGTGTCATCATCGGTGTAAACCACGCCGCTCTCAGGGAGCTTCATTTCGAGGCGTTTTTGATGCAGGTTGGCGTGTGCCAACTGAATTTGCTCTGGTAGGACATGAACGGACTCAAGTCTCTCGAGTTCGTGCATTAAGCCTGTTTTCTCAAGAACTTTACGAATAGCAATCAGCCTAACAGGGCTTTCTGGGTGCTCTGGGCCCATGTTATGAAGGCCGCAGTCATCATGTGTGATAAAAGCTGTAGTCATAATAATCGCTTTTTAGTTTTTTATTGAGTTTACAGCAAACTACTAATTCAGGATCTCATCATATTGTCTCAAAGCCTACAGACTTCAGTGGAAGAGAAAAGATTTCTTGATCTATGTCATTAGAGTTTCTACGTGTTGAGGATAGGATTATTAGCACAGCATAGAACTGTCTTGGCACCGTGTGTTTCACCCAACATCCGGTGCTTTTTTTTGCCTGAATTTGCTGTTGTCCGCCTTATTCCCCTTTATACTGTTCTACAAATAGATGTATAGCGGATGGCTGTGTGGCTCAAGTAGATTATTCAGATAAACAGGTTCTGTTGATTGAAAGCAGTGGCGTTATGCGTTCCACCATCTTCTATATGCTGCGAAGCTTGGGTGTGGATAATCTCAAGGCAGTCACAATCAATGATCGGGTTCTCTCGGAAATTGAGGAGAACAATTATGATGTGATCATGCTGGGTCATAACGTTAACGACAGTGTTACTGGTATCCAACTGCTTGAGGAGTGTCGTTACCGCGGCTATATGAAACCATCCGCCTGTTGGATCTTCATGAGCAGTGACTCGTCTCAGGAAGTGGTGCTTCATGCCATTGATAGCCGTCCTGATGACCTGATTATGAAGCCTTTTTCCGTTGATGAATTAAAGCATCGACTGGACCTTATTCTCTCTCGTAAAGAAGCTTTTCGTCCGGTTGATGAAGCCTTGGAAATTGGCGATCTTCCCACAGCAATAAATTATTGCCGGACAATGTTTTCTTCCTATGACCCTGAATATGATGACGCACAAGTTATTTTGGCGCGCACTTTGGTGGACTTTTCGAAGTTTTCCGATGCGGTAAAAATTGCCGAGAAGCATTACTGGAAAACCCATGATAAAGAGGTTGGGTTGATCTGGGCGCGAGCCGTTCTTGGCCTTGGTCGCTTCAAAGAGGCGGCTAAACTTCTGCAGGAGTTGATTGAGGAATTCCCGCTCTTTATTGCGGCGTATGATCTTCTTGCTGATTTAATGGAGCGAGATGGAAATCTCGACCAGGCTCGTGATGTGATTCATGAAGCGACTCAGAAATCCCCAATGGGTATTCCTCGGCAAATGAATCTGGGGCGATTGGCGACCAAAACTGAAAAGCTGGATGTGGCTGGCGGTGCTTATAAAAAATCTATAGTTTTGGGTCGTCATAGCTGTTATCGATCACCTGATCCCTATTTGAAGCTCGCTAATGTGAAGCGCCTTGAGATGAAAAGCATGGAGGGGCCGGGTGCTATTGAGCTGCAAAATGAGTTTGAGAAAATTATAAGTCAGGCTTCACAGGCTTTTCCTGCAGATAAAGAGTTGTCCGTTAAGGCATCTCTGCTCAGAAGTGAGATGTACAATCAGGTTGGTGACATTGATGAGGCAAATCGTTGCACTCGTGACGCTCAGAGAGCGAACGAAGAGCTAGAGCAGCCATTGAATCTTGATACTGAATTGTTGGTGGTTACAGGCGATGCTGTTCCAATTCTAAAACCTCAGGGTTCCAAGCAGGAGGCTGAAAAAACTAAAGGTAAAGGCCGGGATCCCGAGATGAGTCTCAAGGTAAATAGGTTGGGTGTGAAGCATTATCTTGCTGGTAAGATGCCTCAGGCTCTTAAGTATTTCGGTCTGGCAACTGAGTATGATTCTGGTAATGCCGGTGCTTTACTGAATCTAGCTCAGTTGTTTCTGGAGTCCGCCAGAGACAGTGCTGAACGGAGGCAGGAGCGTATGCGAATGGTTGAGCGCTACCTTAAATTAGCAGATAAATTAACCTTGGAGGAGGTTGAGAAAGATAAACTCAGATCGTTAAAGCGTTATATGGATCACGATGTGGCGTTCTTGCCAGAAGGGTCGCTCGGTAATCTTCTTCGATAGCAGATGGCGCCCCAGAGAGGCTGCGAAAAGTTATTATAACTCTATGTAAAATAGAGGTTTTATCTATTTTATATATGTCATATGCCCCAATTTGTGCCCCCTTTACTTATTTCCAAATTCAGATTTTTTCTTAGTTATTATTCATCACCTTTAAAGTAACTTGTTAAGTAAGTTACTCCGTTTGGTAATTAGGCCGCTTTTGAAGGTGGTTTGTTGTAGTGGCAAGAAGTGCCTTTCGCTACTATAGTTCAGGCGACTTTTCTTAAGCATGGATAGCAATAAAGCATAGAAGGAACTTAATATGAAATGCAAAATATTCCTACTTACAGCAACTTTGACATTCTTTTCAACTGCCACCTTTGCTGATGTGACATGTAGAAAGGATTCGTTTGGAACAACTCGTTGTAGTAATGGCCAAACTTTCCGTACCGACTCCTTTGGAACAACTCGAGATAATAGAGGAAATACTTGGAGAACAGATTCCTTCGGTACTACGAGAGGAAGTGATGGTTCCACCTATAGGACAGATTCTTTCGGCACAACTCGAGACAATAGAGGAAATACTTGGAGAACAGATTCCTTTGGTAATACTAGGGGAAGTAACGGAACTACTTGCAGAACCGACTCATTTGGCACTATGCGTTGCCGCTAATGTTTCACTAGGCAATCTTTTGTAGCAAAAGGTCTTATTCGGCTTTTGTAAAACCAAAAGAGGTTACGCATTTTTCGTGCTCAGCATCTTTGGCAGACTCTCCAAGTAGTGCCAGTAATAACGATGCTCCCATAAGATTGGGATCACCAGACTGGCCAGAGTCATACGCAGCTTGATTTATTGATGAGTTGGTTTGGGCATATTCGTTGTTTACACGTTCAGTACAGTACCGGTAGGCATTATCAAGATCTGCTTGTGTCTGTCCGTTGAGATACCATCTAGTTGGTGATGATGAGCATCCTGATAAGAACAAAGCTATCGCTATGATGGTAAATGCTAATGACTTGGTAAGACGGTATGAAATTGCCACAGTGGTCACCTTCCTTGGGTTGGGCGTTATATGATGCTTCCTTTTTAGATCTTAAAATGGGTCTTGAGTAATATCAATAAGTAATCTTTGGGTAAGTCAATGACTCCTCAAATAAGTAGGCGTGAATCGCTTACCTCAATAGATGAGTGATTAATGGTTAAGAAAGTTATTTCGGGTGGGCAAACTGGCGTTGATCGTGCGGCGCTCGATTTTGCCATTGCTAATGACATACCGGCTGGCGGATGGATTCCTGCTGAGAGGCGTTCAGAAGACGGCGGTGTACCAGAAAAATACGACTTCCTGATAGTTACCAAAGCTCGTTCATATTCAGTTCGTACACGTTGGAATGTTCGTGATTCAGATGGCACTTTGATTCTCAATTCAGGGAAACTGGCTGGTGGCACTGAATATACCTGCAAGATTGCTGAGAAGACCGGGAAGCCTTACCTGGTTATCCAGCTTGATCAGCCTTTAGAGTACAGTCGGCTGTCTGAGTGGATCAGTGATAACAACATCGAGGTGATAAACGTAGCAGGGCCGAGGGAAAAACCTGAAGATCCAATTTATGACCGAGCGCTTAACTACCTACAAGAGTGGAACAGGCATGAGCGGTAAGCAGAAATACCTCCAGGGATTCCGTGACAGACTAAGTGAGCTGTACCTCCAGATTCGAGACTACGACAACAGAGATGTTGCTATGTGCCAAGGTATCGAGGCGTTTATGGAAGCAGGGATTCTGTCAGGCGTTGTAAACCATTCTGAGCTTCAGTCTGTGATTGCTGATGAGCATATGTCAGTGTTCGGGATGACTCGCCAAGAGCGCTTGCAGATGCTCAGAGAGGAAGCGTTAGGGAAGGGTGACTATGCTTTCTTTGATACCCCAACTTGGCAACGAGACAGGAAGTAACTCATGGAAATTGATAGCAGTCTGACAGATATGTTTATCATCGTGGTTGCAGTCTCTGTGTACTTCACCTGGAGGCAGCTTCGTAAGCCTATTGCCCAACAAGAGGATGATGGCATGGAGCGCTTTTGTATCCATACTGAAGATGATGATGGAAAGCCGATGATCATCACGGGCACTCGGCCCAAGAGCGATCAGGACAGCTAAGACGGTATTTCGCCTTTATCTGCTTTGATATGCAAATGCGCACATCGCTAGGCTAAGCCAGAATTATGGTTTGAAGGGAAAAAATGAAATCGAGCGAGTACAAGAACCGGGGCTACAATCCAAAGAAAGTAATTCTGGAACTGAGGAAGCATATTCGACAGAAGGAGAAGGCTTCTACCTCGGACAACTCTCAAGAGCTATCCATGTGCGGTGGCAGGCAAGCACCTTATCTTGTGCCGCTGGAAGGCGGTGAGTCAGAAAAGAAAAACCGGCAAAGCGACTAACAAGAGTTCACTTTTCGCTGTCACAAAGGTGGGCTCAGATTTGAGCGCATCTGTTCCAGAGGGCAAGTTTTAAGAACGCACCCTCATAATTTCTTAGGGTGCGCAGATTATGCGCTCTCTAAGAGAAGCTTAATTGTAATGGGTGTAACAGTTTGTTACTCCAGGAAGCAGAAATTAAAAAGCCAACTGCTTCAGAGAACTACCCGGCTCCAATTGCCATTGGGCTTGAACTCTTAAACAGCTGGCTCTTGTTGTAGGCTCCGGCAGCGGTCAGAATGCTAAGCATCGCCGGTCAAGCGGGTACAATTCCCAGTCCGAAACCAAGTGACTCAGGCCAGTGTCAAGACGCTGAGCGCCGCACTTCAAGTTAGACAATTCTAAGTCCCGAGTCATGTAGAGCCGCCACGAGAAGCTATGATTGCTTGGTGCCTCAGAAGGGCCTGATCTCACTCTACGGACATTATTGTAGTTCATAATATGACCAGTAGGCAATTGCTGGAGAAATATGTGAGTGAATGCAAGCAGAGGGGTTACAACATGGAGAGAGCACTGAAGTATCCTGACGCCTACTCTTTATAATGTGAAGAAGTCTGGATTCGATCTGACAACTGCTGTCAGATAAGGTCTGGATCAACATGTCGAAAAAGTGCAAACAGCGGACATATGTTGTTAGAATTCTAGATCTTATACTTGGTTAGAACAGGGAATGATCTATGAGTAAGGCGCCTTTTTTTGTAAAAGCACTGCGCATCCTTGCTTTATTAGTAATCGTGTTTGGAGTCATTAGTTTAGCGCTTGGTCTTGCTGTAGCAACTGGAGCGGTGGTCGAGCCAGAGCCTGGTGCTTACCTCGGCAACAGAACCAGCAGTGAAGCCATCGACCAAGGCATCTACAGAATTATTGTTGGGTTCATAATGGGAGCAATAGCACAAATTGCGCACTCTGTATCAAAGAGTGAGAAGGAGTAAATATGTGCTAATCCCCTCTGTGTGTCGACAGCGGACATGCCCTTCCAGAATACTACAGCCAGGCATCGCCGTTCAGTTGGGAGCTTTCAGTCCCTATGGCTCTTATTCTAGCTTGAGCGCTATATCCTGCGCATACTCCAACTACCGCCGCCAGTTTTAAAGTGAATGAACATTGGCTTATATGGCCTTGGCGGGATTGTTACACTGCCATCATTATTGAACAGGGTTAACTGAGCGGGCTTGCTCATATCGGGTATTGAACTGATTGGTCTTCCAGTGAAAAGATCCAATTGAATCTGGATGCCGTTTCTGCGAGAGCGAAGCTGATTTGCCTTCTTCATTACTCGCTCAACATTGATCTTTCGTGACAAGCGATAACCGCCCTCAGCGCATCGAGTGATTCCATAGTTTCTGTTAATGTGAGTCTTTGTTCTGGCCAAAATTGCCATCCTGAAGCGAGTTGCAGTTTCCATAGTAATCCTTAACTACAGTTAACTTACTGATTTTATTCGATGTAATTAAAAAGCAGTGTTATCATCGCATAATTATTTTAGCTGTAATTATGCAAGGTTCATTTTCATACCCCTCAGATGCCAGTTCTGTAACTTTGTCACGGATATTCTCTGGGGAAAGGAAAACCCAGCCCTTGTCATCAAATAGGTTACGTATCTCTTCAGATTTTGACTGATATACTTTACCTGCGGCTAATCCCAGGATTATCTTGGTATCAGCTGAGCACATTCCAGAGTTGATTAAGTCTTCTCTAAGGCGGGCAAAAACAATATTCCGGTAATTTTCGCATGTAAAAAGTTTGTATTTACCTTCAGGAATTGGATGATCTTTTTGCAGCTCAGCTAATTTAACACCTGGGGAATCGAGATAAGATTTAGCTTCATAAACAATGATCTGTTTTTCTTGGGGTTTGAATGCCAGTAGATCTACTTCAGGGCGTGGTATCGATGGTTTTCCTACATCTCGTTTTTCTTGTTTGGTGAGGTTAATTTTATACGACTGTCTGACCCAGTAGCCCTCGTGTTCTAACAACGTTTTGATTATTCCTTCAAAGTAATCCATTTCTATCCCTAACTTGTACCAGCTGAATAACGTTCTTCGTCAATGTTAGTTTGGTACTGTAGCTGGAAAGTTAACAGGATGTATATGGTTATATATAAGACTCTCCTATATGGAGTAGATAGAACCACTGAAATAGCCAGTTAGTACTCCAATAGGGAGTAGGTCTGAGCCACTATCGGTTTGACCTACTCCAAATAGGAGGACTAATAAGGTTTACCTACTCCATATAGGAGGAGTTAATTTGATAATTACTTCCTCCATGCTGATGGAGCTTTACACCAATATCCAAGTGGAACCGGACTTGGTTTAATCTCATCATCGTAGTGAACGCCTTTGACTGGCTCGTCTATACCGTCCCAGGTGAAAGCTACAAGCGTAGGCCTGCCTCTCTGTTTCCAGCCTTGCCGAGTGACAACAAGAAAGCCTTTTTTCACT
>JASBRM010000072.1 GCA_030149405.1 Neptuniibacter sp.
TGAAGCTATTGAGCTGCCAGTATATTCAGGCACACTAGGTCCAGATGTAATTGATGTGCGCCCTCTGACTGGCAAAGGCCTGTTCACTTACGACCCAGGTTTCGTTTCTACAGCGGCGTGCGATTCGGGCATCACCTTTATTGACGGCGGAAAAGGTGTACTCCTGCATGGTGGTTATCCAATTGACGAATTGGCTGAAAAATCAGATTACATGGAAGTCTGCTACCTTCTGCTGAATGGCGAATTGCCAACTGCAGAGCAGAAAGAAAAGTTCGTTAGCACAATCAAGAACCACACCATGGTTCACGAACAGCTAAGCCACTTCTACAACGGCTTCCGCCGTGACGCGCACCCAATGGCAATCATGTGCGGCGTTGTAGGCGCACTGTCTTCTTTCTACCATGACTCCCTAGATATCAACGATGAACATCACCGCGAAGTATGCGCTATTCGACTGATCGCGAAAATGCCAACTATCGCAGCTATGTGCTTCAAGTACTCAAATGGCCAGCCATTTATGTACCCACGTAATGACCTGAGTTATGCAGGCAACTTCCTGCAGATGATGTTCGGTACTCCTTGCGAAGAATATCAGGTAAACCCTATTCTTGAACGCGCTATGGATCGCATCTTCGTACTGCACGCAGATCACGAGCAGAATGCATCAACTTCTACCGTTCGTCTGGCAGGTTCTTCTGGCGCGAACCCATTTGCTTGTATCGCTTCAGGTATCGCAGCACTTTGGGGACCGGCTCACGGTGGTGCAAACGAAGCTGTACTGAACATGCTGGAAGAGATTGGCGATGAGTCTCGCATCGACGAATTCGTTGCTAAAGCGAAAGATCCAAACGACCCATTCCGTCTAATGGGCTTCGGTCACCGCGTATACCGCAACTTCGACCCACGTGCACGTGTAATGAAGAAATCCTGTGACGAAGTACTGGCAGAGCTGGGTCTTGAAAACGATCCTCTGCTGAAGATCGCTAAACGCCTTGAGCAGATCGCTGTTGAAGACGAATACTTCGCAGCTCGTAAACTTTACCCTAACGTAGACTTCTACTCCGGCATCATCCTGAAAGCAATTGGTATCCCAACCAACATGTTTACAGTAATCTTTGCCTTGTCTCGTACTATTGGCTGGATCTCTCACTGGAGCGAGTTCCACAGCAGCCCGAACAAAATTGGTCGTCCACGTCAGCTTTACACTGGACCTACTCAGCGTAGCTACCCTGAGTAAGATACCCAATCCACAAAAAAGCCGCTTCTTAGCGGCTTTTTTATTACTCATACAAATTAACAAGCCCTCAAAGAAGCAGCCTTAAACCTTTCCGCCAGACTTTGACCTTCTTTTAATCCTGGCTTATATCTCAACCAACTATAGACATTCGGGAGTGTAGGCAAACCCAGCCTATCTCCAAGCAATTCTGTGCCCTCCACAACTGCACTTTGAGGCCTTGCTGTAACTGCCAGACCACTCTTAACCGCCGCCATCAACCCCTGATAACTCGTTGTTGTGTACACTAGTCGCCAAGGAATCGTTTCTCTTTCCAACGCCTTGACCGAATAACGCCTAAACTGGCATTTATTCGCATACATCGCTAAGGGCAACTCCCGATATCCTGACCACTCCCATTCCTCAGCCCCAATCCAGGAGAGCGGCTCGACACCCAATAACTCGCCCTTCCCTTCACCCTGCTCCATTGAGAGCGTCAAAATCAAATCATAATCACCACGATCAAATCCAGCGTTCAAATCCACACTAAATCCCGTCTCCACATTGAAGCGAACTGCCGGGTTAGCCCTGCAGAAATCAGCCAGAAGAACAGGCAAAACCCCTTCAGACATCCCTTGAGAGACCCCCATTCGCAGCTCACCCGACTGATCACTAATACGAAGAGAAGCCAGAGCATCATCCTGCAGAGCTAACATACGCCGAGCATAACCCAACAACATCTCACCCTCATTGGTCAGGACCCTTTTTCGACCATCCGTTGAAAAAAGATCAACACCCACTTCTTGCTCAAGCCTTTTAATCTGTTGACTCACTGTTGATTGAGTTTTATGCAAAAAATCAGCAGCTTTTATAAAACCACCCTGCTCAATTACCGAAATAAACGTTCTAAGCAAATCACTACTTAAGTTAGGAAGCGCCATAACAATACCATTTAATCGCTATTTACGATCATTTAAACCACTATTAATCATTATTAATAAACAATGGCATCCTCTATTCTAATTTGCAAGCAAGCAATGGAGGAATTGGACATGCCATTTATCAACATACAACTCAGCCACGAGCTACCAGACAAACTCCAGATCCAACTGGTAGAAGGCGTTACTCAGATAATGAAGTCGACTCTGGGCAAAAAGGCAGAGTTAACCGCCACGACCATCACTACAACAAATAATGATCAGTGGTTTATTAACTGTGACCCCCTCACTGACATTAATGAAAATAGCGCACAAGTTATTGCAAGAATCAGCGAAAACACAAATACAGAAGAAGAGAAAGCCAGAGCTATAAAACAACTCTACGACCTTTTAGACACTCTATGCGGCCCAATCAGTAAAACCAGCTACATAATGCTCGATGAAGTCCCAATGACAGACTGGGGATATGGTGGGCAAACTCAGGAGCACAGAAGAATTAAGCGCTCAGCAGATGGATCGATTGATACGGAACATTATCTCCACAAAGGTAAAGCCCTCCGCTCGCAATCAGTCTTCAACCTACTGTCAAAACTAAGAAACAAACTAAAATTTGTATAAAAAAACCGGGCGCCTGCCCGGTTTTTACAACCTAAAAATATTACTTAGCTTTCACAAGTGGATTCAATCTTGTGAATGGACAGGTCAGCACCGTTGTATTCCTCTTCCTGAGACAGACGTAGGCCGGATACCGCTTTCACACCACCATACACAATCACACCACCAATGACTGCAACAGCAATACCCGCAGCGGTGCCGATGAGCTGAGACATCATGCTCACACCGCCAAGACCGCCCAGCGCTTCCGTGCCAAATATACCGCAAGCAATTGCACCCCAAGCACCGCAGACACCGTGCAGAGGCCATACACCCAACACATCATCAATCTTCCATTTGTTTTGCGCAACGGTAAACAGAATAACGAAAATGGCACCAGCAACACCACCTACGATCAGGGAACCCATAGGATGCATCACATCAGAACCCGCACATACAGCCACTAGACCCGCCAGAGGGCCGTTATGAATAAAGCCCGGGTCATTTTTACCAAAGATCAGCGCAGTGATAATACCGCCAACCATAGCCATCAGAGTATTAACAGCCACCAGACCAGAGATGCCGTCCATGGTTTGTGCAGACATAACATTAAAGCCAAACCAACCAATACACAGAATCCATGCACCTAAAGCCAGGAACGGAATATTAGACGGCGGGAATGCAATCAGCTTACCGCCTTTATAGCGACCGTTACGAATACCCAGCATAATTACCGCAACCAGCGCTAACCAGCCACCGACACCATGAACCACGACAGAACCGGCAAAATCATGGAAGCCTGCGCCAAAGCTCTCTTCTAACCAAGCCTGGAAGCCGAAGTTACCGTTCCAGATAATGCCTTCAAAGAAGGGATAAACAAAAGCAACAACCAATGCAGATGCAATCAGCATCGGCCAGAACTTAGCTCGCTCAGCAATACCACCTGAAACAATTGCCGGAATCGCAGCCGCAAAGGTCATCAGGAAGAAAAACTTAACCAGCTCATAACCATTATTCGCAGCCAATTCCGCCGCAGGAGAGAAGAAAGTCACTCCGTAAGCAACCCAGTAACCCACGAAGAAATAAGCCATGGCTGAGAAGCCAAAATCGGTAAGAATTTTAACCAGAGCATTTACCTGGTTTTTATGACGAACGGTACCCACTTCAAGGAATGCAAATCCGGCATGCATAGCAAATACCATGATCGCACCCATTAGGATAAATAGAGTGTTTGAACTCTGGATAAGCGTCTCAACTGCGCTGTTGACGTTTTCCACGTTTATCTCCTGTATCTTGGCCTTCATGCACCAGAAAGCCACAGGATCAAACCTGAAGCACTATCATAGTGCAATATTATTGATTTAATTATGTATATGGTTTCTTAAAAAACAGTTAAGAAATAATTAAAAATGCTTATTTATTAGAAAGTTAATAAGCATTCAGCACTATTTCTTAATTTTTAAAAGAAAAACAATGACCCAAATTAAAGCAATAAATATGCCACGCACAGGTATTGCGCACTAATTATTTATGAGTGATACGATAACAGCAGTGAATACGGCTGTTGCGTTTAAAATCCGGATCCAGAGTTTTATGAGTGATCTCTTCAATAGCAAAATCCGGAAGGGCTTCATGATCCATTTTGAAGCGGCGATAGTTATTTGAGAAATACAACACACCGCCTTTTCGCAGCAATCTCATCGCCCCTTCAATGAGATCTACATGATCTCGCTGGACATCCAGTACTCCCTGCATTCTTTTCGAATTAGAGAAAGTCGGCGGGTCCATAAATATAAGGTCATAGGCCGGCTGACGCTGCACTCTGAGCCATTTCAGACAATCAGACTGGACCTGCACATTCTGCGGATTATCCAGACCATTCAGGTCCATATTTCGTTTCGCCCAGTTCAGGTAGGTCGCAGACATATCCACACTGGTTGTACTTTCTGCTCCACCTACAGCAGCATGAACAGACGCAGTTCCGGTATAACAGAAAAGATTCAAAACATCTTTACCGGCCGATTCCTTCTGTATCCGATGCCGTATAGGACGATGGTCAAGGAACAAGCCCGTGTCCAGATAGTCATGCAGATTAACCAACAAGCGACAACCATGCTCAACCACCTCTTTAAAGCGATGGGTTTCAGACTGCTTCTCGTATTGTTTGCTACCTTGTTGCTTCTGACGTTGCTTCAGAATAATTTTTTCTTCAGGCATCTGCAGAGCTACAGGTAAAGCAGCCATTACATCCTGCAGGCGCGCAAAAGATTTAACCGGATCTACTTTTTTAGGCGCGACATACTCCTGTACATGTACTTCATCACCATAAACATCTACAGCTACTGAATATTCAGGAATATCTGCATCGTAAAGACGATAGCAATCAATGCTTTCTCTTTTCACCCATTTAGATAACTGCTTTTTATTTTTAAGTAACCGGTTTGAAAACATCTGCGCACCCTCACTGAGAGGCGCTTTGTCTGCAACAGGTGAATCAACCTGTTCTACCTTACGCTCAGAGATAGGGTAGATGAAAAGACGGCTTTCAAGCGCACCGTTAAACAGCTTGTATTGCTTTTCTGCCCTCAGGCCAGTGACTTTGCACAGATCAGGGTTAGAGGTAAAGATTGCTGCGGTCCAGCCTGCAAACTGCTCCTTCAATTTATCCCCAAGATGGCGATAGAGGAACATCAGCTGCTGTGTTTCACCAAGACGCTCACCGTAAGGTGGGTTAGTAACCAGGAGACCATTTCCATCGGGCAGTACAGAGCGATCCAGATCCTCAAGTCGACAGGTTGAGAAATCAATAAATTCAGCAACACCGGCTCGCTCGGCATTTTGTCGTGCAGATCTGAGTACCTGTTTGTCCTGATCGCGACCAAACAGATGAATATCAAGCTCCAGAATACCCTTAGCTTTACGACTCTGCGCTTCCGCTACAAGCTCATCCCAGATTTGACGCTGATGCCCATTCCATCGGGAAAAACCAAAACGCTTTCGCTGTAACCCCGGTGCAATGTCAGCAGCCATTGTTGCCGCTTCAATCAGCAGCGTTCCTGAACCACACATTGGATCAAGCATGGTCTTAGTGTCGACTGCTCTTTCAGGCCAACCACTTCGAATAAGCACGGCTGCTGCCAGGTTTTCTTTCATCGGGGCCTCACCCGCCTTTAAGCGGTAGGCCCGGCGATGCAAACTGTCTCCAGAAAGATCCAGAGCAACTGTCAGCTTCCCCCTGTGCATACGAACATTGACACGTAAGTCTGGGGCAACCTTATCAATACTCGGGCGCCCACCTGTGGTATCACGAATCTGATCAACGATCGCATCCTTAACTTTAAGTGCTCCGAAATGGGTATTATTTATTCCCTGCGTACGACCCGTAAAATCAATCAACAAAGTACCCTGGCTGCGCATATGCTCAAGCCAGTCAATCTGCTGAACGGCCTGATACAAGTCATCGGCGGTTTCGGCCTCAGTCTCCAATAAAGGCATCAAGACCCGGTTAGCGAGTCGAGACCACAAACAGATACGGTAAGCATCTTCTAACTCACCCTGGCACTGCACACCTGCGACCGTTTGCTTAGTTTCAGTCAGGCCGAGTTGCTTCAACTCATCTTCAAGGAGTTGCTCAATCCCTTTAGGACACGTTAGAAAAAGCTTCATATTTACTGATTCTCAATTACTTTA
Source organism: Neptuniibacter sp. (assembly GCA_030149405.1). Classification (GTDB taxonomy): domain Bacteria; phylum Pseudomonadota; class Gammaproteobacteria; order Pseudomonadales; family Balneatricaceae; genus Neptuniibacter. Next base: position 6,436 of record JASBRM010000072.1, read on the forward strand.
TTCATGAACAACTCAATTTAAGTGAAAACAATTCACCATAAATTATGTCGACCTGAGTTTTTTATAACCCAATGAATCTATTAATTTTTTTGCAGCCACACACTAACTCTGTTTATTACAGTTATGAAACATAATAGCTACATTCAATCGCACAAACGCGTTTTTTTAGATATTTATAGAAGTCTGCTCTGCTGATTTTAACCGAATCGTAAAGCGGAACCCCAGCGGATACCACGTCTCAAGGAACCGCTGCTCTCAACTCAAAAATAATCAAGAGAGGCTTCAATACATGAAGAGACAAAAACGTGATCGTACTAGCACACTTTTCAATCGCGGCTTTCAAGCCGGCTTAAGTGGAAAATCCCGAGATAATTGCCCTGTAAATACATCCGATTTAAGAAGCCACTGGATGAGTGGTTGGCGCCAAGGGCGAGAAGCTCACTGGAATGGCATGGATGGTGTTTCTGCGATCCAATCTGACCCAGCATTACACTGACAACTAATTCAATCTAAATAAAAGGCTCCTACTGGAGCCTTTTATTTTGCCCGGGTTACAACTATTTCTATATCTTAAGCTGCTGAATCGCCTTAACAGAATCGGTTACCAACTGCGGTCCTCGATAGATAAAGCCACTATAGATCTGTACCAGACTAGCACCCGCTTCAATTTTTTCTGCCGCATCAAAGCCTTCAGTAATGCCACCTACACCGATGATAGGTAATGCACCATCAAGCGCCTCAGCCAATGTACGGATGGCCTTAGTCGACTTATTTCTTACCGGTGCACCCGACAAGCCACCTTGTTCATCTGCGTGTTCCAGACCTTCAACACCCTCGCGAGACAGGGTAGTATTGGTCGCAATGACTGCATCCATTTCGTAAGCTTTCAAAGAGGAAGCAACAATACCAAATTCCTCTTCATTCATATCTGGAGCAATTTTAACAGCGATAGGCACGTAGCGATCGTGGAACTTAGCCAGTTTAGCCTGTTCAGATTTCAAAGCGTCCAGAAGGCTATTAAGCGATTCACCATACTGAAGCGTTCTAAGACCCGGAGTGTTCGGGGAAGAGACATTCACAGTGATATAAGACGCTTTTGAATACACCTTTCTCAGGCAATAAAGATAGTCATCATTCGCTTTTTCGTTAGGTGTATTCTTGTTTTTACCTATATTGATGCCCAGAACGCCCTTGTAGCGACTTTTATCCAGGTTTTTCAGCAAATTATCAACACCGCCATTGTTAAAGCCCATCCGGTT
>JASBRM010000081.1 GCA_030149405.1 Neptuniibacter sp.
ATCGCTTCTTTTTATTCAATCTGTATTGGTTTTTGAAAGTGTAATGGTGCGGCATTATGAAATTGTATGAACAGTTGTTTGATGAACTGATAAATCGGATTGAGGGTGGCTATTACCCCGTTGGCAGTCGCTTACCATCTATTCGTGCCTTAAGTAAGGAACGGGGGGTGAGTATATCTACTGTTCAGGAGGCATATCAGAGACTCGAGGAGAGTGGGTATACAGAGGTAAGAGTGAAATCCGGCTACTATGTCAGAGCCAGAGGGGAGTCCCCTGAACTGCCTGATGTCAGTCGTCCAGTACAAAGACCACTGGAGGTGACTTACTGGGATCAGGTTTATCATTTGCTGACCGGCTCCGACTCTGATGGTCATATTGCCTTTGGTACGGCTAAACCGGATATTCATACGCCAACACTGAAACCTTTACTGAAAGCCCTTACGAACAGTGCGGCCTGCACGAGTGAGGATTTTTTAAATTACAGCAGCATGCATGGATCAAAACGTCTGCGTAAACAGATAGCGCGTTTAGCCGTGAATTCAGGCTGTAACCTTCATCCGGATGAGATCATCATCACCAGCGGGTGCCAGGAAGCTTTGATGTGTAGTTTACGTGCTGTGACTGAGCCAGGCGATATTGTCGCGATTGATTCTCCAAGTTTTTACGGCTCAACTCAGGCGATTAAATCTTTGGGGTTAAAAGCGCTGGAAATACCCACACACCCGGAAACAGGCATCAGTATAGAAGCCTTGGAAATGGCAATTGAGCAGTGGCCGGTTAAAGCGATTCAGGTAACACCCACCTGTAACAATCCACTGGGGTACACCATGCCAGAAGGACGTAGAAAGGAGTTGCTCCGCCTGGCACAGCAGTGTGATCTCCCCATCATAGAAGATGATATATACGGAGATCTTTATTACCGCTCACCGAGACCGAAAACCATTAAATCCTTCGATGATGAAGGTCGAGTTCTGCTCTGTTCCTCTTTCTCCAAAACCATCGCTTATGGACTAAGGCTGGGTTGGGTGGCGCCGGGGCAATGCACAGATCGGGTATTGCATAAAAAGTTTATCTCCACAGTAAGTAGCCCACCGATACAACAAGAGGCTGTGGCTGATTTTATTGAGAACGGATATTACGAGCGCCATTTACGGGTGATGCGTCAGCAGTATCAGCAGGCACGTGATGTCATGATCGATCTGGTTAAACGGAACTTTCCGGAAGGGACTAAGATCAGTTTCCCTCAGGGTGGTTATATCTTATGGGTGGAGTTTCCCATCGAAGTGGACAGCGTAAAACTGAATAAGCTGTTGGAGAGTCGTAATATCAGTATTGCTCCAGGTGTTATTTTTTCCGCTTCCGGAAAGTATCGAAATTTCATTCGGATGAACTTTTCCAGAGTGCCTGACGAGAAAATTAAAACGGCTCTTAAAGCGGTAGCTGAAGAAGCAAGAAATTTAATGTTAGAGGAAACAGTTCCTGAATAAATTAAACAATACCTGTAATAACCGTTTGCAATAATTATCAATGAATTAGAGGCAGTTCGGCTCTAGTTTTTCAGCGTCAGGCCGATGCAAAAAGATAACGATTTTAAGAGGAAGTCTGGATGGAAATGCAGTGGCAAACGTTACTGACGACTAAGCGTTATGGTCATGCGGAGATCGCTGAAGAAGAGATCGGTCGTAGCCATTTCCATAAGGATCAGGATCGAATTATCTTTTCCAGTGCATTCAGACGACTGGGGCGAAAAACCCAGGTTCATCCGATGTCCCTTAACGATCATATCCACACCCGCCTTACTCATTCAATTGAGGTGGGTAGTCTAGGGAGAAGCCTGGGCATTAGAGTGGGGGAGCAGATCAGAGACCAGTTGCCTGAGTGGGCGACCTCATATGATATTGGCATGATCGTTCAGTCAGCCTGTCTGGCTCATGATATTGGTAACCCACCATTTGGTCACGCCGGTGAATATGCCATCCGGGATTGGTTTAAACGTCAAGGCGATAGCATTCTACTGCGTGACCTGACCGCAGAGCAGCGATTGGACCTCATGACTTTTGAGGGGAATGCACAAGGTTTTCGTGTTGTAACCCGAATTGAAAATCACCTTTTTGATGGTGGCCTGCGCTTAACTTATCCGACTTTGGGGGCTTTGCTTAAATACCCCTGGAGTGCGGAGCATGCAAACAGTAAGGGTAAGTTTAGCGCGTACCAGACTGAGCTGGAAATCCTCAATAAGTTAGGTAAAGAGCTGGGCTTAGTGGCACAAGGCAAAGACCATTGGTGTCGCCACCCACTGACTTATCTGATGGAAGCAGCCGATGATATCTGTTACGCCATTCTGGATCTTGAAGATGCTATTGAGCTTAATATTCTCAGCTTTGAAGAGATAAAACCGATCTTGCTTAAGTTGTGCGGTGATGCCTCATTTGATGATCAGATCCTCTCTAGCTCCGCATCAGCACGCCGTAAAATTTCTGCCTTGCGGGGTAAAGCCATGGAGTACATGGTTGGTTCCGCAGTACAGGCCTATATGGATAATCAGGATGCAATCATGTCTGGTGAATACCAGAGTGAGCTTCTGAGTGACGGTGAGGTTACTGTCAGAGAAGGTTTGCAGGAAGCCAAAAGTCTGGCTAGAGAAAAAGTGTTCCCGGATACCCGCAAAACAGAACTTGAAGTGGGAGCATACACTACTTTGGGTGTTCTGCTAGAAGCCTTCTGTGATGCAGTATACGAGAATCATCATCTCAAGGGTAAAGGACTGACATACCGTAGTGAACGGATTATAAGTTTGATGGGTATTCATGCCCCTGATCCTGAGTTATCTCTCTATCATGCCTACATGAGGGCTTTGGATTTTATCAGCGGTATGACAGATAATTATGCTGCATATCTTGCTCGCCAGATTGGTGGGCTTAGTTGATCTGTAATCACTCATTCAGTGGTTCGATCTATAATTATTATCAGCTTTAAGGTTTTTTACGGTGTCCTCTCTGAAAGATCAATTAAGTGGCCTGGTTTACTCCACAGACAAAGGCCAGCTATGTCCGGGTTGTGAAGAACCGGTTAACTCATGTAAATGCGCAGAGATCAGTGATCAGGAGCGACTTCAGTCACTGGACGGTGTCGTTCGGATCAGAAGAGAAACCTCCGGCAGAAAAGGCAAAGGGGTTACTACTGTCTCCGGCATTCCTCTGCCAGAACCTGAGTTAAAAGCCCTGGCGAAGAAATTGAAGAAAACCTGTGGTACCGGCGGTGCTTTGAAAGATGGCGTGGTTGAGATTCAGGGAGACCACCGCGACAAGCTTAAGGCGATGCTGGAAAAAGAAGGTTATACCGTAAAGTTGGCTGGAGGCTGATATGGCAAAGAAGAAGCCGTGTCCCCGCTGCATCATGTGGAGAATCGTTCTGGTCTTTATGCTGGTGGTTATTGTTTTTGCAGTTAAAGGCATGAGTGGATTTTTAGGTAGCTAGCCCGGAGGTGTTTGTCCTGGGCATCACTCACAGGAGAGAATACTTGGCTAATTGTTTCCGTCTCATATTGTTGTGTTTCATCACAATGACTGCTCTTGGTGTGAATGCTGAGATCTATCAGTATGAGGATAAGTTTGGGAAAAAGATCTACGTAGATAGCCTGTCTAAAGTGCCGCCGGAATACAGGGATCAGCTTACGAGCCCGGAGTTACAAGAGCAGAACTTGTCACAGGAACAACTGGATGCTCTAGATAACAAAGTAAGTAAGACCAGAGCACTTTATCTTATTAATAGGGAACAATCGAAGATCAAAGATCAATTGAAGCAATGGATAACTCCATTTAGTTTGATCGCCAACAGAGTTGTTGTACCGGTTAAGGTTACCTACGGATATCAGACAAAACAGTTATCACTCGTCATCGATACCGGGGCTTCAGTCACGGTAATTCATCGTAGCGCCGTCGAATCTTTCAATCCGTCTTATCGTAAAGGCGCCTATGCCAGGATCGCGGATGGAAGTGTAGTCAAAACAGAAAAAATCACTTTTGATCGTGTCGAAATTGGCCCTTATAAAGTGAACAATATTGTTTCAACGGTGATTGATTACCGTGGAGGGTCCGGAGGGAGTAACGGCTTACTTGGTATGGATTTTCTGTTTAATGCCAAATATGAGCTGGATAAAGAAAAACGCCAGATAATATGGGAGCCAGAGCTCTACGCCAAATATCAAGAGAAGTTAAAACAACTGGAAGTGCAGAAGCAACAACTCAGAAAAGACGCTGTTCCCTCTGCACAGTAACTGGACCAACAAGTCACCCTGTCTAGAAATACCTCTCCACAGTCAGTTGTAAATGATCATCCTGTTTGATGTTGTAACTTAAGTCAGCAGTATCGTCGGCTGTGAAAAAACGGCCATCTACACTGATATTCCAGTTTTCACCAAAGCGTCGACTGGCTTCAACAATCAGGCTTTGGCTATCGTAGTCCAGATCATGGCTGATACCCGCGAGAACTTCTGTACTTTCAGCATCGTTCAGAGCCAGTCGGGCACCCATAAACAGATCGTTCTGGATTGCCGCATCAGCATCTTCTCCACGCTCATCCCAGCCATATTCAAGTAATACGCCCAGATCTGCAGCGGATTCCTGAATGCCGTAGAAGGTGTATTCGAAACCCGCTTGTGCTGCCCAGTATTTGTCACTGGAACTGTCACGGTGAATGGTTTCAAACTTCCATAACCAGCTGTCTATAGTTGCCTGCAGGTCAAAACCAATCTGATCCATCTGTTCGTAGTATGGAACCAGAACCGTGTTACCAGAAATCATTTGCGGTTGCAGAATTGGATCGCGGTTGGTGCCATGGAACCAGTACAGGCCCATATCAAAGTCACCCAGAGTGTGACTCCAGCGGATCGCTGCATCCAGATGTTTTTCACCGGCATCAGACTCGTATTGAGCATTATCGGTATCTACAATTAAACCAGCGCGTAAGCGCCCATCTTCACCCGCGAATGTGCGTTCACGAAAACCAGGCAGAAGGAAGATATCAACGATACCCCAGTCACGAACCAGTGAGAGGTTAATCATCTGTTGGCCGAGTTTATCTTCACCATCAAAGTCTTCAACCCCGTCGGTCTGATTGATGACATCAACAAGATGTTGGAACTCGGTTACACCCCAGAAAACTTTGCTCAGACCTACTTTTACTTCCCATTCATCGCCGACATGAATCCAGCTTAACTCACGTATATCACCATGAGTTCGCTCGTTATCATTTTCATCCACACGCAGAAACGGGGTGAAAGTGACGCTGTCGGTGCCATCGTTCCATTCCCAGTAAAACTCAGGCTCGGCTGCAAATGAAAGGTTGGTATCATAGTCCTGATTAGGGAACTGAGCGTCCTGAGTAAAGTAGCGCAGATCTGCACTGACTTTACCGGACATCTCATAAAAGGTTTCGGCTCCTGCCGGCAGGGCAGTTAGCCCCGCGAGAATAGCCGCACAGGATAATCGTTTCAGTTTCATATCAACGCGCCCGTTTTAGGGTGTTTTTGTTGAAATCACCATCAGTCAGACCTGTTTTAAAGCGGTAGCTGTTCCAGGTCAGATCAGTGCTTTTACCCGTCTGGTGGTTAACCATTTTCATCAGATCTGGACGCCAGTGCTTACCTTCATACTCTTTGTAGCCATGGTATGTCAGAGTCTTAAGGGCAGAGTTTTTACGATCATAGAACTCGATTTTCCATGGGCGGTATTCACCTTCATCAATCCAGACTACACGGCGGGTATATCCTGAGTTCTTATCGACAGGATACTGCTCGATTACATAACAGTTGCCACCTTCACAAGCCTCATCCTGTAGGTACTTGTAGGTGTACTTTTCAACTTCAAAAGAAGACAAGTCTTCATAGGCAAATTCAGAACCCATAAACGGACCTGATTTATTACGTGAAGCAATTCGTTTTACACGTTTCAGCGCAGGTAAATATAGCCACTGATCATCCGCACCAATCGGGTGTGAAAAGCTCAGGAATGCAGTGCCTTTTACATCACGTGGTTTATCAAAAACGGAAAGGCTTTTATCTCCATCACCATCCACTTCCAGGGATTTCATACGGATTTCACGCACACTTTCCTGCCCCTGTTTGTTACGCAGGATCATGTTCATCTGCGCTTGCATATCCTGCCAGCCCAGATCACTGGCTTTGGCTTCTTTGGCAATGCGCAGGCCTTTCTCTTCGGCCGTTTCAGCTAAAGCAGTTGCCGGTACAGCGATAATGCTGGCAATCAGAATTGATTTAAGCGGGTTGTTTAACAGACTCATTGTCGTCTCCTTTAATCGTATTATCGCTGTTAGTAGTGTTATCAGTTGAAGAGTTATTCGTTTCAGTCGATGGCTCTTTCGACTTATCCAGTTTCATCAGCAGAGGGGGCAGGAACAGGAAGTCCACAACCAGTGCGATCAGAATAGTCAGGCCAGTCAACAGGCCCATATCCGCGTTCACTTTGAAGGTGGATTGAGCCAGTACCATAAAGCCTGCGAAGAGTACGAAAGTTGTGATCCACAGGGCGCGGCCAACGCTGGCAAAGGCATAATCGACAGCTGCTTTGGTATCTTTGCCTCTATCTCTACGAGCGTGCAGGTATTTACTTAGGAAATGCACCGTATCATCAACCACGATACCCAGAGTCATGCCGGCAACCACTGAAAGTGCCAAACCAATCTGACCATCAATAAGGAACCACAAGCCAAAGCCCATTGCCGCAGGTGCCAGGTTAGGGATCAAACTGATCAAACCAAATCTAACTGAGCGGAGAGCGAAGCCAAGTAGAATAGAAATCAATACCAGTGCTACAGACGTACCAATCAACATGCTGTAGATATTGCGTTGGCCTATGTGGGCAAACATCAGGTTTGGACTTGCAATCGCGACTTCATACTGAGGTGCATTTTCCGCAAACCAATTATAGATACGTTCTTCCAGTTCGATCTGCTCGGTGCTGGTCATGTTCTGGAAGGTGGCTATCACTCGGGTAGAGGATTTATCTACATTGAGCTGGTTGTTCAAATCCAGACCATAAGGGAGCGACATCTCATACATCAGCAGATACTGAGCAGACAGCTCGCGCTCCGTTGGCAGGTTGTAGTACGACTGATCGTCGCTGTGCATGTTTTTATTCAGACGTTTGATGGTATCGCTGATGCTGTTTACATGGTCTGTTTCGGGCTGAGCACGTAACCAGTCAGTCAGATCGCCAACGGTTTTCAGCACATTTGGATCATTAATGCCGCTGCTTTCGTTGGTTTCAATAGAGATCTCCATCGTTGCCATACCGGACAAGTTATCCTGCATATAGTCCGTCGCCTGTCGGAATGGAACGGTCTGATCAAAGTACTGAACAAAGTCGTCATTCAGTTTGTTCATAGGTACCAGCAGGATGAACCCAGCCATAATTGCAGCCATACCCGGTAATAGCAGGCGGCGCTTGCCGATTACGAAATCAGCCAGTTTGTGCATGGTGTCGTTCTGACCTTCTTCCATCTGCTTCACTTTCATTGGCAGCAGACGCAGGATTGCTGGGAATACAGTGACAGAGAAAACAAATGCCAGCATTACACCTACCGCAACCATGTTACCCAGATCACGGAACGGAGGTGAGTCAGAGAAATTGAGACTCAGGAAGCCGATCGCCGTTGTTGCACTGGTCAGGAAGATAGGCTGGAAGTTGATTCGAAGACTGTCCGAGATAGCCTGACGTTTCTCAACACCGCGGCGCATCTCATAGAACATCGTTGTCAGGATATGCACACAGTCAGCTACTGCCAGAGTTAGAATCATTGTTGGAGCACTCGCGGATGGGCCGGTCATAAACAGTCCTGACCAACCTGCAAGTCCAAGCGTCGATAATATGGACAGCATAATGACCACAACCGTTGCGATTGTACCCGTGAAGGTTCTCAGCAGAATGATCATACCCACAATAACAATCAGGAACATCAGCGGTACTAATGTTTGCTGATCCCCCATTGCAGATTCAGAGAAGCTGTTATTCATGATCACCATGCCGGACAAGCGCACTTCATGGTCAGGATAGGCTGCAATGAAGTTATCTCTCAGTTCACGAACCTTAGTCACAACCTGAGGAACTTCAACAATTGGGTCTACCCCCGGTAGTTGAACCGTAACGTTCACTACCGTTACATGGCCTGAAGGAGACACAAGCTTGTTCACCAGCAGTGGCTCAGAGGTGGCTACCTCTTTTATGCGGGGTAAATCCGCTGCGGTGATGTCGGCTGGATCCAAAACCAGATCCTCAACAATCATGTCATCTTCTTCAGACCATGTGTGTTGATAGTTTGTGACAGAATCAACACGGGTAGAGAAAGGTACCTGCCAGGACTCTTCGGTCAGTTCATAGATGGCAGCAAGGGTGTCTTGCTTGAACACGTTACCGTCTTTTGGCGAGATGATAAAAGCAACGTTGTCACTTTTACTGTAAACCTTCTGCATTGATTCAAAAGCGGTTAACTGAGGGTTCTCTTCACTGAAGAAAACCCGGTAATCACTTTTGAAGGACATCAGGTATTCAGGTGCTTTTTTGGCAGCACCAAATACAAACAGCACAGAAAGCAGAATCACTACAAAGGGGTGATCCAGCACGAATCGGAAAAATCGATCTCTCATTTTCCTGCTCCAATTTCCCTGTAAGGGTTGGTTGCTCTATGGCAACTTGGGGTTGATTAAAATGACGTTTCGTCACTATAAGTTGATTAAAAAAGCGGTATGCACCGCTGTTTCTTATTAATCGTTTGTTTTACGGCTCAGTCTGTTAGTCAGTTCAGCCACTTCATCCTTGAAGGTTTCCTCCTTAAGTCTCTTGAGCGTTTCCAGCCAATCGTGATCGGCAGTAAAAGGTTTCCATTGCAGTCCATCTAACAGTAGGTTGCAGTGGTTGATCAGTTCCCTTTCCAATTCCATTTCAGAACGCACAGTGCAACGGTCCAAAGATTCATGAAGTAATGCAATGGTGCCAAAGCTCATTGCCCACAATGAAAAAGCCACTTGAGCTGGGCTTAAATGGGGTTGAAGAGCCAAGTCACCTGAAGAGAGGCCGTCAGAGATGATTTTGAGCATAATGCCCAGGATCGCCTGTTCCAGAGCCAAATGTTCTTCCTGTCGTTTGGCGGTTGACTTCTCCCTGACGGAAGGGGTTTTTGCTGAAATAACCAGCATGAATTCAGTGGGGTATAGAAGAGAGTGCAATTTATAGGCAATACCAATTGCAAACATCTTCTCACGGGAACTGCCTTCAAACTCAGATGCACGCTGGAACATCTCTGTCAGAGTGCCGCAGTGCCGGTTACAAAGGCCTGTCAGCAGATCTTCTTTACAAGTGAAATGGTTATAAACAGTGCCTTTAGAGTAGGGCAGCTTTGCCACAATTTTATCGATGGTCAGCCCGGCGACACCTTGCTCAGCCATAATATTCAGGGCTGACTGCATGATCTCTTCTTCACGTGCAGCGATGGCTACTTCATCTACTATTCTTGGGCTCATGATGTTCTGTAAAATCTTTATTGTGACGATTCGTCATAATTTAAATCTTAATGGACGCTGAAACAAGAATTAAAAATGCAACAAATTGTTACGATTTATGAAACTATTACGAGTTTTATGATGTTTTAGGCAACAAATGTGAATTTAAAATGACGAATTGTCACAAATTTTTGGTTGAAACTTAGACTTGAGCTTAGATAAATGAGAGATAAAGAGAGGGAAGAAAGATCAATTCTATAAGGTAAGGCTCTGCAAAATGGCGGCCATTAAGGCCGCCACACGATATTATAACTGCTGCTCTGCCAGCTTCAGATCAACGATAGACTTCAGCAGTTTGAACAAACGGATAGAAGCATCAATCTCTTCTTTACGGTTTGTCAGGCTCTCGATATTCAAACCAATCGGAATATCCAGATGCTGAACAGCTTCCAAAATCTGCTCAAGGTTATTACGGCAGATACGGATCGATTCCTGCAATGGGCTTGCAGCATCCATAATACGGAAGCGAGTAGCTTCAGGCACAGAGATACCTAGCCACTCCATAAACTCCAGAGTCTTAGTGCTGCCACAAGGCGTGAAGGTCAGTATCACACGTTTAGGTTGAGTGCCAATCTCGCGACAGCTGCGTGCATAGCTGCTGAGCATGTCGATCGTTGCCTGAGCGTTATAAACTGCTTGAGATACAAAGAACTCACAACCCTGAGCAGACTTGCTGATTAGACGTTCATGCTCATTACCTTTTGCAGCATGGCGTTCAGCAATGGTTACACCACCTAACTGATAGGCTGAAGGGTGTTCTGCAATTGCTTCATAAGCGTCATTAAGGCTCAGTTTGATATCGCCTTCGGAAGATGGGCTACCCACCAATACAGTGTCGCGAACACCGTACTCATTCCATGCTTCATCCAACCACTCAACAAAGGATTCTTTGTCACGTTGGGAAACACTTTTATATGTGATCACCGGACGGTCCGCTTTTTCACGCAGCAGTTTTGAATATGCGCGTGGATCCAGCGTTTGCATAAATGGGAATGGGCGTGGCTTATCAATACGGCTGCTCTCGTCCTGAATGTCATAAACAATCAGACCATCAAACTCAACGTGAGCCAGACGGTGTAACAGCTTGTCAGCGATCTCTGAGGTAGCTTCTTCTGTGGTGCCAGCTTTCGGCGGTGTTGTACCAAACAGGTATACGCCGCGGTTGCTGTCGGCAAATTTTGTTCTGAGATCTTGTTTCATGATTATTCTAAAAATCTGTTAAGGCATTAATTGCGGAGTATTCTAACAATTAATTATTTTCATGTGATTAAGTTATAAGATGAAAGTTTTTCTGCCATAGTTGAGTAGATTTAATAAGCAGTCGCCGGAGATTCATTTTGACGGATAAGAATTTTGATTTAGCCCAGGCCAGCAAAGAGATTGAAAAGGCCGGTGATGGCATTCCACCACTGGAAAAGTGGAACCCGGATTTCTGCGGTGATATCGATATGCGAATCGCCCGTGATGGCAAGTGGTTTTATATGGGTACGCCCATTGGCCGACCCGCTATGGTTAAGCTGTTTTCTAAGGTGTTATGGCTGGAAGAGGGCAAGCACTACCTGAAAACGCCCGTCGAAAAGGTGGGAATCCAGGTAGATGATGCACCTTTCCTGTTTGTTTCGGTTGACCAGCAGGAGGGTGAGCATGGACCCGAGCTGGTTTTTACCAGCACGACTGATGA
>JASBRM010000092.1 GCA_030149405.1 Neptuniibacter sp.
CACATAGTGACAGTGAGTGGCACTATACGATCTAGCATCCAGATCGCTAACAACAGCAGTAAAACTCCAAAGAATTCTTTAATTCGATTCATCCAGGCACCGGCATGCGGAAGGAACTTCCCTGCTGACGCTCCTACAAGCAGTAATGGCACCCCCATACCTATGCTTAATGCGAAGAGCGCACTTCCGCCAAGTACAGGATCACCTGTCTGACCGATGTAAAGAAGAGCCCCAGCCAATGGTGCGGCCATACAAGGTCCAACAATCAGTGCTGACAAGAACCCCATGATCGCTACACCAGCCATTGTTCCACCTTTCTGCCGATTACTGGCATCACTTAAACGAGCCTGCAGTGAAGAAGGCAGCTGCAATTCGTAAAACCCGAACATGGATAAGGCCAGTAAAACGAATATCAAGCTGAATGAACCAATAATCCATGGGTTCTGGAAAAGCGCTTGCAGGTTCTCACCGAATAACCCAGCAACAACACCAGCGACAGTATAAGTAACTGAAACAGCCAGAACGTAGACTGTAGATAACAATAAACCTTTACGTACAGTAACTTGCTTTCCCTGACCTGCAATAATGCTTGAAAGGATTGGTATCATTGGAAAAACACAAGGAGTGAAAGAAAGTGCAAGACCCGCGAGAAAGAACGCTCCAAGAGTTACAAAAAGACTGCTCTGCCCCAGCATTTGTGCAAACTTATCCTGCTCGCTCAAAGGAGATTGTACAGGTTGCAGATCATTTGACACCATCTCTTGAACGGGATCAGGAACCACTGCAGCATTAGCTGTGGCAATCGCAGTTACATCAATTTCTTTAGTGACAGGAGGGTAACAAATGCCCCCTTCCCAACAGCCCTGATAGGTAATTTGAAGACGATCATTGGCAAGATCACCAGTGACGCTCGATAGTTCTATATTTACATCAGCAGCATTGTGATAGACCCAGACCTTACCAAAAAGAGGGTCATCCTTTTGTTTAGCCGGACTATTTTCCCGATTAATCAGTTGGGTATTTTTAAAGCCCTTAATTTCAATCCGATCCCGGTACAAGTAATAGTCATCCGGAATAGTCCAATAAAGGTTAATTCGATTCACCTCTTGCTGATGCTCGAAAACAAATGCCTTCTCTACATCGAGAGGGCCAGAATCATCAGAAAATGGATTATTATCGAATAGACCGGATTGAACAGGAGTGCTAATAACCCAAAGTAAAGGCAGTAGGAATCGTAGAAAATTAGATGATCTGAAAACTGAAAACACAAATAACCCTTAAATAGATTTTACAACCGATCTATTGACCAGATAATTGTTCTAGAGTTCGGTCAATTTGGTACTTTAGCTATTTTGAATAAATGGATAATACCAGAAATGAGTAACAAGCTCTGAAATCTTACTGATTTGATTAACCGACAAAACCATAAAACCTGCCTTATTCCTAACTTAAGACAACTAATTCTCATATTAGCCCCTCCGTATACTTATAACCGACATGGCTTTGTGGTAAAAAAGGCGTCACATTGACAAAGAGCTTAGAGATCCCAAACCAACCTTTATTTTCAATGGGTATTACTGTCATGGATCTCATTTGCAGGATTAAGAAATAATGACTGATACACGCGTCGAAGATTTAAATATTGAATCAACCACAGTTCTGGTTTCTCCAGATGCTATCAAAGCTGAAATGCCTATTTCCGATAAAGCAGCTGCGGCTGTTATGGAAGGCCGTTCAGTAGTTCGAGACATTCTGGATAGAAAAGACCCTCGCCTATTTGTAGTTGTTGGTCCTTGCTCTATTCATGACACCGAAGCTGCCATTGCATATGGTAAGAAACTGGTTGAACTTCAGGAAAAAGTGAAAGATTCACTCTATCTGGTTATGCGTGTGTATTTTGAAAAGCCACGTACGACTGTGGGCTGGAAAGGTCTGATCAACGATCCACATCTGAATGACACATTCGAAGTGGAAGAAGGTCTGCATATCGCACGTAAACTTCTTCTGGACCTTTCGGAGCTGGGCCTACCTCTGGCAACAGAAGCGCTTGATCCAATTTCTCCACAGTACATGCAGGATCTGATTTCATGGTCTGCAATTGGTGCTCGCACTACAGAATCCCAGACTCACCGTGAGATGTCTTCTGGTTTGTCTTGTGCGGTTGGCTTCAAAAATGGTACTGACGGCAGCCTGGATGTTGCTGTAAACGCACTTAAATCTGTACAAGCGCCTCACCGCTTCCTGGGCATCAACGAAGAAGGTCAGGTCTCTATCCTACACACCAAAGGCAACCAGTATGGTCACGTTGTACTGCGTGGTGGCGGCGGCAAGCCAAACTACGATTCTGTAAACGTTGCTTTAAGTGAACAGGCTTTAGAAAAAGCGGGTCTGGCACAAAATATTATGATCGACTGCAGCCATGCCAACTCCAATAAAGACCCTGCTCTGCAGCCTTTAGTGGCTGAAAATGCGGCGAACCAGATTCTTGAAGGTAACAAGTCAATTGTTGGCCTGATGATCGAAAGTAACCTGGGCTGGGGTAATCAGTCTATCCCTGAGAACCTGGAAGACCTTGAATACGGTGTATCCGTAACTGACGCTTGTATCGACTGGGACGCAACAGAAAAATGCCTGGTTGAGATGAACGAAAAACTGAAAGGCGTACTGCCTAACCGTTAATTCTCACGAAGAATCATAAAAGCGCGTATATCCAGAAGGTATACGCGCTTTTTTATTTTAGATAAACAATAACTGAGGCTGCTCTTTAGCTATTCTAGAAAATTGATCCACATAATCAGGATCAAACCTGTAGCCCTTTTCACTGTTTATAACTCTAAGCGCCTTACCGGCAGCTAAGTTCTTTTTATTTTCTACTAACGCTTTGCGATATTCCTGCTGATAAAACCGCAGCAAAGATAAAATCATCCCGCCCGGATGGATCTTCTCTCCGGCTACGCCCTCCGGCAAACCTTTACCATCATAACGCGCGAAGCTGTGCTCAATCATATCTGCAGCATCAAACCAATTACTTCCAAACTTTAGAAATCCAGATGTAATTTCAATCTGCTCATTTAATCTCTGCCGTTCCCATTCTTCACTTTCCGGGAGAATATCGAAGAGTGGAAAAGTCACAAATTTGCTGCCGAGCAAGCTCATATAGAGTGCAGCTCTGAGCTGCTCAAACTGGACTTTATGTAACCCAGATTTACAGAGAACTTCCGCCAGGAGGAGTAATCTATCCATATCACAGGAATGACGTAATGACTTATTCCTCATCACGGAAGAAATCTGATGCATAAAGGCCATTTCGTTGAATTCATCAGGAGGCCTTTGAGCTTCGATTTTTTTGAGGATCTTTTCGCTGATATCGACGGATGAACTTAATATTCCAGACAAACTGTCCAGCATTTGATGCATAACGAGATCACGTGCCTCAATCTTTGCCTCAAACACTTTGGCCACACTGGCATCGAGGACCTGCACTTCCAGTTCTCTCAGCCTCCCGCCCTTAATCTGCTTACGCACCAATTGCTCGAGTCTTTGGAACACTACAGTAAAAAACTCTCCACAAACCGGGCTGTAGCTGTATTCACGATTGCGAATCTGAGAAACGATATCTTCTAATTTGTGGCAAACATCCGCAATTTCATCTAGAAAAACTAAATGACAATTGCCTTTAATAGAGTGTACGGCACGAAACATTTCATGCACTACATCATTATTAAATCCTCTATCAAGAATCGAAAAGCAATTCTCCAACTCATCCATTGCTTCTTTGAAACTTGTGTAGAACTCAGTTTTTAACTCAGGATTTAAACTGTGAAATGTATTTCTGGAATCCAAAGCCATCCTCGTTTACAACCATCCATGCGGGATACACGATCTACAGGGACAAATACAAAAAAAGGATGGTAAACCCATCCTTTTTAGCTGTACAACTCGTTTAAATATTAGTCTTCCGGAACAACTTTAGCCTGTTCAGAATTTTCATAGATGAGAATTGGATCGTTATCACCGTTGATAACCCCTTCATCGATGACTACTTTGCTGACATTTTCCATTGAAGGCAGCTGATACATGATGTCCAGAAGAGTCGCTTCCATTATCGAGCGAAGACCACGCGCACCCGTTTTACGCTCAAGAGCCTTATGCGCAATTGCACGCAGAGCACCTTCACGGAAATCAACCTCAGAACCTTCCATATCAAACAATGCTTCATATTGTTTAGTCAGGCTGTTTTTCGGTTCAGTCAGAATCTGAATCAAGGCTTCTTCATCCAGCTCCGCAAGGGTTGCTATCATTGGCAAACGCCCCACAAACTCAGGGATCAAACCATATTTAACCAAATCTTCCGCTTCCAGTTCGCGCAAGCTGTCAGAAACAGTTTTCTCTTCATCCTTGCCTTTTACGACAGCGTTGAAGCCGATAGAACTTTTCTCGGAACGATCACGAATAATCTGTTCAAGACC
>JASBRM010000116.1 GCA_030149405.1 Neptuniibacter sp.
CCCAGAGCTACTGGCTGGTAAAGTAACAACTCGTTATCTGAATGATTTTACATACAGTCCGGCGCGCATTGATGTTGTGCAGGGGGGGACTCAGACAACCATTCAGGATTATCCGGCTCGCGAAGGTTACTGGGATGTAGGGGTTCCACCTTCAGGGCCGTTTGACAGTTACTCTTTCCGGCTTGCTAATCGCCTGCTGGAAAATGATGAGTCGATGGCGGGTTTAGAGATCACTATGCAGGGGCCGACACTGCAATTCAGTAGTGCAACTCAGATTGTGATTACTGGTGCGGAAATTGATGCTGATCTTGATGGTCAATCATTGTCCTTGTGGGATGTGGTTGATATTAAACCGGGCCAGACTTTGAAGCTTGGTCGTATCAAATCTGAGGGCGCACGCAGCTATTTGTGCGTGAGAGGCGGGATCCAGTGCCCGGAATATCTGGGGTCGCGTTCGACATTCACATTAGGGCAATTTGGTGGCCACAATGGTAGAGCATTACGTGCAGGTGATGTACTCAAAATAGATGCTTCTGTCGTCGCTGCTCCAAACCAATCACTACCAGATAAGTTGAAGCCAGAGATCGCTCACACCTGGGAACTGAGAGTGATCTATGGCCCACATGGAGCGCCGGATTTCTTCACTGATCAGGATGTGGCAACTTTCTTTGATACAGACTGGGAGGTGCACTATAACTCCAGCCGCACGGGCATTCGTTTAATCGGTCCTAAACCTGAATGGGCACGAAAGAACGGGGGTGAAGCGGGCCTGCATCCATCCAATATCCATGACAATGCCTATGCATTTGGCACTGTGGACTTTACGGGTGATATGCCGGTTATTCTGGGACCCGATGGCCCTTCACTGGGTGGTTTTGTCTGCCCGGCAACCGTAATACAAGCGGACCTGTGGAAATTAGGTCAGTTAAGAGCGGGGGATAAGATCCGTTTCAAACCGGTGTCTCTGGAATCCGCTGTCAGTATTGAAGCGGCTCTGTCTGAGAGTGTTGAACAGCTCGAAGAAAAATCTGTGGAGTATCAAACCGTATCTCCTGAAACCCCTATTCTGGATAAGCTGAGTGCCAAAGAATTTGGCGTGGATGTGGTGTACCGGGCAGCGGGTGACCACTTTATGCTGGTGGAGTACGGAGAGTTGGTACTGGATATATCATTGCGTTTCCGTGCACATGCACTGATGCAATGGCTACAGCAAAATCCGCTTACTGGTATTAAGGAGCTGACACCGGGTATTCGCTCTCTGCAAGTTCACTATGACAGCCAGAAGATCAGTTATTCAGAACTGCTGGCTCACCTGCAATCGGGTGAGAAGGAATTAGTGAGCAAAATAGATAGCTTGCAGGTGTCGTCTCGTATCGTCCATATCCCACTTTCCTGGGACGACGAAGCTTGCCATAAGGCGATAGAGAAATACGACCAATCTGTGCGTAAGAATGCGCCTTGGTGCCCAAGCAACCTGGAGTTTATTCGTCGTATCAACGGTCTTGAAAGCATCGATGATGTGAAAAAGATTGTGTTTGATGCCTCCTATCTGGTGATGGGATTGGGAGATGTCTACCTGGGTGCGCCTGTTGCGACGCCAGTCGACCCTCGTCATCGCCTTGTAACCACTAAATACAATCCAGCCAGAACCTGGACCGCAGAAAACTCTGTAGGTATCGGCGGCTCCTATATGTGTGTTTATGGGATGGAAGGGCCGGGTGGTTATCAGTTTGTGGGTCGGACACTTCAGATGTGGAACCGATACCGTCAAACCGTTGAGTTCAATAAACCCTGGTTACTGCGATTCTTTGATCAGATTCGTTTCTATGAAGTGTCCAACGAGGAACTCACGGATATTCGCAAAAACTTTCCACAAGGACGCTACCCGATAAAGATCAAAGAAAGTCATTTCTCTCTTTCGGAATATGAGTCATTCCTGCACGCAAACGAATCAGAAATCGACAGTTTCACAGCAATACGTGAGAAAGCTTTTGCTGATGAACTGGATAACTGGCATGCAACCGGCCAATTCAACTTTGAAGTGGTCGAACAGGAAGAAGGACAAACCGAACAAAGCTGGCCGGAAGATAGCCTGATTATGGATAGCCCGGTATCTGGCAGTGTTTGGCAAACCGAAGTGAAAGTAGGGCAAAAGGTTAAAGAAGGGCAATGTCTGATGGTGCTGGAGTCTATGAAGATGGAGATTCCTGTTTACGCTACATCAACAGGTACAGTCACTCATCTGTTGCTTGAGAATGGCCAGCGTGTGAGTGCAGGTCAGGCTTTAGTTGTGATTGAAGAGGTGTAAGTTAATGAAAGATCAATTTCCATACAGTATGACCATCGCCTCTTTGAAAGAGGCCTATCAGTCTGGCGAACTCACACCGCGTAAGGTGCTTGAAGATATTCATCAACGTTCAGAACTGCATTCAGAGCATAATATCTGGATTCATTTGCTGACCACTGAAGAGCTTGAGCCTTACCTTACGGCGTTAGAGTCCAAAGATAGTTCTTTGCCATTGTGGGGCATTCCGTTTGCAATCAAAGACAATATTGATCTGGCAGGTATTCCGACGACAGCAGCTTGCCAGGAATTCGCATTCATACCTGAATCATCTGCGACGGTGGTTCAGCAACTGATCGATGCGGGGGCTATTCCTTTAGGTAAAACCAATCTTGACCAATTTGCTACCGGCTTGAATGGCACGCGTTCGCCTTATGGGGCCTGTAAAAACTCGTTTAATGCTGAACATGTAAGCGGTGGTTCAAGTGCCGGGTCAGCGGTGGCTGTTGGCTTGGGCTTAGCGAGCTTCAGTTTGGGTACTGATACCGCTGGCTCTGGCCGTGTACCAGCTTGCTTCAATAACCTGGTGGGCGTTAAACCGTCGATTGGATTGTTGTCAGCAACCGGCATGTTGCCCGCTTGCAGAAGCCTTGATTGTATGACGATATTCGCTTATGACAGTGACGATGCGAACCAGGTGCTTACGGTAGCTGAAGGTTTTGACCCTACCGATGGCTACAGTAGGGAGAACCCGTTCCCTAATCAGTCGCGTGCTTATGGAGAGCGAGGCGGCAAGCTGAAAATAGGGATTGTTCCGGAAGAACAGCTGAATTTCTTTGGAGATGAAGCCTACGCTCAAGCCTACAAAGATACACTTGAGCAGCTTAATTCAGAAGAAATTGAGTTTGTTGAGATCGATTACAAACCCTTTGATGAAGCCGCTCGCTTGCTTTACGAAGGGCCCTGGGTATCTGAGCGTTACATCGCAACACAGCCAATGATCGATAAAAATCCAGAAGCAATTTTCCCAGTGGTACGCGAAATTATCGCACCCGGCGGTGAGCCGCGAGCTACGGAACTATTCAAAGCGCAATACCGATTAAAAGCACTGAAACAGATCTGTGACCAGCAAATGAAAACGGTGGACTGCTTG
>JASBRM010000123.1 GCA_030149405.1 Neptuniibacter sp.
GGCAATGCCCGAAAAGGTGCAAAACTGGGGGCGCCCTGAATCGATCTGAATTTTGGTTGCCCGGCTAAAACCGTGAATAAGAGCAAAGGCGGGGCGGTGTTGCTCGATACGCCGGAGTTGATTCATGAGATTGTGAAAGCCGTGCGTGAGGCGGTGCCGTCGGATATACCCGTTTCTGCGAAAATGAGGCTGGGTAACAAATATAAAGAGTTGGCACTGGAAAATGCTCAGGCGATTGCTGAAGCGGGTGCAGATTCTCTGGCAGTTCATGCCCGAACTAAGTTAGAAGGTTACAAACCACCTGCACACTGGGAATGGATTGCGCGCATTCGTGAATCTGTTGATCTGCCCGTTGTTGCCAATGGGGAGGTCTGGAACTGGCAGGATTATGTGCGCTGTAAGGAAGTCAGCGGCTGTTCGGATATCATGATTGGGCGCGGTTTGATTGCGAAGCCTGATCTGGCAAAAACTATTAAAAACCAAATGGTTAATGGCGAAAGTGCTTCTCTTGAATGGCAGCATGTGCTTAAGTTAGTCGTTCTGTATCTGAGTCGAATCGAGCAGAATCTGGCCGCAAAATATGTACATGGTCGCCTGAAACAATGGTTGTTTCATCTCCAGCGTGAATATGAAGAAGCTGGCTGTGTCTTTGAAAAAATAAAAACTATTCGGGAACCTTCTCAACTCAGAATTGCCTTATCTGAATGATTTCTGAGTGCACGACTGCTGAGAGTGTTTCAATTGTTCTGGAGGAAAGGAAATGTCCCTGTTGATCAGCCCGGCAACTAAGTTAATGGGAAACATAAAATACCCAGCCAAATTTAGCCTGGTGAGTATTTTATTCCTGATACCTTTAGCACTCACCGTAGTTTTGTATTGGGGAGAAGTGAGCCAGAATATAGATCTTACCCGTAAAGAACTTGAAGGTATTGAGCTGATCCAACTAACGGAACCTTTGGTAGTCAACATCGGCCAGCATCGTGGATTAACCAATGCGTTGCTAAATGGTAATTCTGGTGTTGAAAGCAAAGTGCTGGATCGGCGCTCGAAAGTTGATAAGGCACTGTCTGATCTGTCAGCAGGTGCTGTGAATGCAAGCCCGGAACTGCAAAACCGAATCAGTGGCCTTGGCAGTTCCTGGGGGGCGATAAAAAGCCAGATAGGTTCGACCAATCCTGCCGAAATTTTTGAAATGCACAACCGCTTCGCGGCGGATGTTCGCAGCTTTAACCGCGCAATACTTACTGAATATTCTCTGGTTCTGGATCAGCATATTGGTACCACCTTTATGATTGATAATGTGGCGGTGCTATTACCGCAGATCATTGATGAGGTAGGGCAGTTACGTGGTAAAGCGGCGGGTGTAGCGGCACGAGGTAGCTTTACGGCCGATTCCTTTATCTACGTAAGTAATTTGCAGTCACAACTTGAGAGCTTGTACCCGCTGATCGCAGAGGGTTTAGGGAATCCAGAGTTGGGGTCAATGCAGGATGAGATTCGAGCCGCTCACGCTGGGGTTAAAAGTTACATTGCTTATACCCGCGATAATGTCACAGATCCTGATCAGATCTCAGTGAGTTCGAATGAAGTCTTCTCAGAAGGTACCGCCGCGATCAAACAGGTCCTGGGCTTGTACAAAAAAATGCTGCCTACTCTGGCTGAAAAACAGAAGGAATATCTGAACGGCCAGTTGTTCAGCCGAAACCTGATCATTGCCGTTATTCTGGTCACAGTGACATTGGCGATTTACCTGTTTATCGGTTTCTACCGTTCAACGATGAATACTATCCACAACTTTAGGGAAGTATCTGAACGTTTGTCCAGCGGCGATCTTACAGTACGTCTGAATTATGACGGTAAGGATGAGATGTCGGCTATCTCTGATGGTATGAATGGTGTTGCCGAAGGTTTTGAACACCTTGTTCGGGAAGCTAAACGTGCGACTCAACTGGTATCTGAGAGCTCTCGAAGATTATCAGGTGAGTCTATGCAAACCCGCGACGGAGTAGCCCGCCAGAAAGAGGAAACGAATTATATCTCTGGTGGTGTTGCTGACCTGTCTACCAGCGCATCGGAAATTGCTCAAAATACCAATATGGCTTCCGATGCTTCGCAACGTGTTGATCAGATGGCCACTGAAGGTCTGGAAGTTGTGCAGAAAACCACGGCCGCTTTCAATGAGTTGGTAAGGGATGTCAGTGAAACGGGAGCTGTGATCAGTGAACTGGATAATGATGTTCAAAATATCCATGCTGTATCAAAAGTGATCAGTGATATCGCAGATCAAACCAATCTTCTGGCGCTTAACGCGGCCATTGAAGCAGCCCGTGCCGGCGAACAGGGGCGTGGGTTTGCGGTCGTGGCGGATGAGGTAAGAACGCTGGCGCAAAGAACTCAGGACTCAACCGGTGAGATTCGTGAGACCCTCTCGAAACTTCAGGATTGTGCGAGCCGTGCAGTTAAGATGATGGAACGTACCAATACAGCAGTGAGTGACAATGTTGAAGATATGCAGCAAGCGAGTGATGTGCTGCATCAGATTGATACGGCTCTGGGTGAGATTAATCATATGAACCTGGGTATTTCGGCTGCCGCTGAGCAACAGAGCGGTTTAGTTCAGGATCTGCATCAGAACCTTGCTGCCATTGGAGAAGTGGCTGACACTTCTGAAAGAGCCGCTCAGAATACTTCATCATTGGCCGAAGAGATGGAAAGGTCTGCAGTTCAACTGGAAAATTCGTTATCTAAATTTTCGGTCCAGTAAATCATTCATTTTCAAAAGCCCGCATCTGCGGGCTTTTTTGTCTCCGTCATTAACCTCTTTCAAATTCAGGGGCTAGAATTTAAGCAATAAGGGAGATGAATATGAGTATACGAAGAGCCGCTGTAGCCGATCTGTTTTATCCGGGTGACCCGGGTGAGTTGGGAGGTCAGTTGAACTCTATTTTTTCTCTCTTTAATAGCCTTCCCAAACAGAAAAGTGTCGCGGCGATTGTTCCGCATGCGGGTTATATCTATTCCGGAGAGGCCGCGGCTCAGGCTTATGCTCAGATTGATTTTTCAGAACTGGATTGTATTTTGCTGTTCGGCCCTGCTCATAGGCTGCCCTTAAAAGGTCTTGCGCTGCCTTCAGTTACTGAATTTGAAACTCCGCTTGGGAACTACCCTTTGGATAAACAATTGATCGAGCAATTGGTAAATACAGGTTTGGCAGTGATCAATGATTCGGCGCACCAACAAGAGCATTCGCTGGAAGTGCAACTCCCTTTTTTGCAGTATCTGGGAGTAGATGTTCCATTGGTTCCGATCGTAGTTGGTTGGTCAACACCTGACGAAGTTTCTAAATGTATTGAATTTGTTTTATCAAAGGCAAAAGCACTTGTTTTGGTCAGTTCAGATCTTAGCCATTTCCATAGTTACGACGAAGCACAGGCGATCGACCAAAATACCACCTATAGAATTCTTGATATGGAGACGGATATACAGCCAGAAGAAGCCTGTGGCTGCTATGCTCTGAATGGACTCCTATCCTGGCTGAAAGGGTCCGACAAAACGATTGAAGTGGTCAGTAAGTACAATTCAGGTGATACAGCCGGTGATAAAGACAGGGTGGTAGGATATGCCTCATACATCGTTTACCAATGATCAGAAACAACAGCTTCTGGCATTAGCACGAACCGCGATAGCGTCTCATTTTGATCCTCGGAATTCGCAAAAGCCTGCCACGGAAAGTTGGCTTGAGGGGCTCAGGGCAACCTTTGTGACCTTAAAGATTGATGGCAATTTGCGTGGTTGTATCGGCAGCATTCATCCTGTGAGATCGCTTCTGGAGGATATCTGGCATAACGCTCAGGCTGCAGCTTTTCAGGACCCGCGTTTTCCTCCTTTGGATGAACAGGAGCTGGAGGCAATCACCATTGAATTGTCTGTTCTCACAGAGGTTCAGCCTCTGAACGTCTCTTCGGAATCTGAATTGCTTGAAGTGCTGAGGCCCGATATCGATGGTCTGATTATTGAAGATGGTCACCGCAAAGCAACGTTCCTTCCGGCGGTTTGGGATCAGCTTCCCGATCCACAACAGTTTTTGAATCAGTTGCGGCTTAAGGCTGGAATGCCTGATGGTTATTGGTCGGATACCATGCAGTGTTCGATCTATCAGGCTGAAAAAATGGTTTAGGGATATTCATGCCGAATTCACAACAGTTTATCGATTTTGTCGTGGAAATGATGGCGTTATCCGTCATTGTAAAAAAGATGCTTGGGGGCAAGAATTTATTCGTAGGTTCCTTAACTCAACAATTCTGTAATTTAGGCTTAACACGCTTTAGTTATAAAAAGCGCGGAGAAACCTGTTACATCAATTACTACCAAGCCCCTGAGGTCTGTTTCGACGACCCGGAAGAGATGCAACACTGGGCTGAGGCAGCTTTTAATGTGGCAAGAGTAGCAGCAAAATGAATTTATACGACCTCTCAGGCTCGGGAAAAGGTTCTGAAAAATTCGACCAGTTGCTCTCTATGGATGGCGTAAAAGTTGAAAGGATTATCTCTCATGGCCAAAGTACTCCTGAAGGGGAGTGGTATGATCAGGATTGGGATGAATGGGTTCTTCTCATCTCCGGTAAAGCTGGGTTATTGCTCGATACTTCTTCTGAAGTGATCGAATTGCTTCCTGGTGATCATCTCTTACTGCCTTCCCATCAAAAGCATCGCGTAGAGTGGACTGACC
This sequence comes from Neptuniibacter sp., assembly GCA_030149405.1. GTDB lineage: Bacteria > Pseudomonadota > Gammaproteobacteria > Pseudomonadales > Balneatricaceae > Neptuniibacter. The sequence continues at coordinate 4,729 of JASBRM010000123.1, forward strand.
CGGATCAGCCGACGATCTGGCTGGCGATTCACTTTAGTGCGTCTCAGGTTAGTACATCTCAGGGTGGTTCAAATGACGGTTAAGGGTCGGATCTGCATTGAACAGGCAGACATCACCCAATTGGCCGTTGATGTCATAGTGAATGCTGCAAATAACTCCTTGCTGGGAGGCGGTGGCGTTGATGGCGCCATTCATAGAGCAGCCGGGCCTGAGTTACTTGAAGAGTGTAGAGGTTTAGGTGGTTGTGAAACCGGATCGGCCCGTATTACTAAGGGTTACAAGCTACCTGCACAGTGGGTGATACATACCGTAGGACCTATCTGGTACGGCGGAGACGAGGGTGAAGCTAAACAACTTGAAAGCTGCTATAGGGATTGCCTTCAGTTAGCGAAAGAAAACCAGATCAGTTCAATTGCTTTTCCAGCGATTAGTTGCGGAGTTTATGGCTATCCAGCAGACGAGGCAGTGAATATAGCTTTATCTACCGTTGCCGATTTCTTGATTGGAAATCAGGATATTAAAAAGGTTGTTTTCTGTACGTTCGGAGATGAGATGACAGCCCTCTACCAAAGCGCATACGCTGCTCTCCCGGAGCCATGAAGGAAGCTTTTATCGCCAATTAATCCAGTAGCTGTACTCAATTCGGTTTGAGTGGTTCAGAGTGTGCTGGAACTGTTCGCTGGGTTTAGCTTTGC
>JASBRM010000125.1 GCA_030149405.1 Neptuniibacter sp.
AGCTGAAAACTGCGTGAATAAAAAAACCACCCGAAGGTGGTTTTTTTAGTTTATAGCTTTTCGATTTCAGCTTTACTTCGCAATTGGTTGAGATGATCCTGATAATCGGTTTGGCCCTGACGGTTACCCAATACCATTCTCATCATTTGTTGTTCTTCTGCAGCCAGTTGTGGAGATTCGGAAGTAACTTTATCCAGCGCTACTACCGCAACACTGCCATCCAATAGAGAAACAGTTTCAAAAGTTGAGCCTGAATCTGGCTTAGGCATCTTGAATACAGCCTCAACAATCTCCTTAGGTGTTGTTCCACCACGGCGCGCCTGGCCTTCAACTGCAACAACCTCTGAGCCAGCACTAACAGCATCAATCTGTTCGCCCTGTTTAAGTTTATCAACCGCATTCGATGCTACCGAATTTAACTCTTTGGCTACTGTAGATTCCAGCAAAATCGATTTGATCTCATCAGTCACTTCATCACGGGATTTCTCTCGCGGCAGTTGATGATCAACAACCCTTAGTACCAGTGAACGGCCAGAATCCAGTTCTACTGGTGTGCTGTTCAAACGTTCTTTGAGCAGTTCCTGATCAAATGCTACTGCCAACACCTTCGGGTTAGATGTCACAAGATCTTCATTTCCGGTACGGCCAAACAGATCGGTTTTCTGTATTTCCAGACCCAGAACTTCAGAAGGCTCCGCCAGATCACCCGAGGAGAATGAAATGTCTGCAAGCTGTTCCAATTGAGCAACATATTCCTCTTCTGATTTCTGATTCAGAATGTCTGCTCTTAGGTCAGCTTTCGCTTCTTCAAATGAAGGTACTGAGCTCTCAACGATATCCAGCAATTTGATGAGGTGATAACCAAATTCTGTTTTCACAGGTTCAGACACAGCACCTTTGTCCAGGCTGTATAAAGCATCTTCAAATTCCGGAGAGAATACACCTTTTTCATTGACGCCTAGATCACCGCCCATTTCAGCTGAAAGAGGATCGTTAGATTCAGCCTGAGCTAACACTTCAAAGCTTTCACCTGCTGCCAGCTTTGCAGCAATCTCTTCGATCTTAGCTTTAGCCGTAGCATCATCCTGATCTTCAGATATTTCAATCAGAATATGAGCAGAGTGCCTTTGCTCCTGAGACTGATAATTATCAACCATGGTCTGATAAGCAGTTTCCAGATCATCAACTGAAACGTTAATACCTTCAGCAATTTTTGCGCGATCCAGCAGCAGATATTCAATTGCTACCTGCTCTTCAGTCATAAACTGACCACTGTTGCTCTGGTAGTACTCATCCAGCGCTTCATCAGATACGACTATTGTATTTCTTACTGGCTCAGCATCAATGATGAAATAACGGATATCACGTTTCTGGCTGTCTAGATTTGCAACATGCTGCAGCTCACTCTCCAGGCTGAATGCCGAAAGCATATAGGCAATTCTTTCCTGCTCGGTCAGTTTTTCTTTTCTGATAAGGCTACGGAAAGACAGTGGCGTCATACCTGCATTTCGGAGGGTAATTTCAAACTGTTCACGGCTGAACTGGCCATCTTGCTGAAATTCTTTTGTTGCCAGAATCATCTGGTCGATCATGTTATCTGAAAAAACCAGACCCTGATCTTCTGCGGATTGAACAAGTATGCGTTGCTCGATCAGACTGTCAAGAACCATATTACTGATCAGGTTATCATCCAACAAAGATGGGTCTGCGTTATCGCCCATCTGGTTCAGCATCTGCCTGCGCTGAAGTTGTACCGCCTGATACAACTCCTGCTGAGAAATCTCTTCGCCATTGACCGTTGCCGGTGCGTTACTGCTGGCGGTTAAACTTACAAGTGACTCAACTCCAAACAACGCAAAAGTAATTGCAATCAAACCAACGATGATTTTAGCGACGATACCCTGTGAGTTATCGCGAATGGACTGTAGCATTGTGCCTCTTAACCCCTGGCTTATTTTAAACACAAAAAAAGCGCATTCTCCTGAGAATGCGCCTTTACATAACTTCGAAGTTTTTTACTTGTTATTGGAGCAAATACTTCTAATTTGTTTGGCGGAACGGACGGGACTCGAACCCGCGACCCCCTGCGTGACAGGCAGGTATTCTAACCAACTGAACTACCGCTCCATGCGGGACTCGAACCCGTGACTGCCCTTCCCCCAAAAGACAGTCGGGTAGTTCAAAGAACTACCACTCCCATAAGTAAGATCGTGACGCGATCAGATCTTACTTGTTTACTGCGTCTTTCAGAGCCTTACCAGGCTTGAAAGTTGGCAGTGTTGCAGCGGCAATCTCAATTGGCTTGCCAGTCTGCGGGTTGCGGCCTGTACGAGCAGCACGCTCTTTTACAGAAAATGTACCGAAACCTACAAGTGCCACAGAATCTCCATTCTGAAGTGCACCAGTTACCGCTTCCAGAGTAGCATCAAGTGCACGACCTGCGGCTGCTTTAGGAATGTCGGCTGAAGCTGCGATAGCGTCGATCAGTTCAGACTTATTCACATTGTTCCCCTTTAATAGATCATTATTTTTAAATTTTAAAGTTGTTCCGTTATCCATGCCCAGCAAGATGGTCAGGCATTTATACCAAGCGGTAGAAAGCGGTGTCAAGACAACAGCAACACCTTTCTACCCCTGATGAATTCTAATGTGGCTTTATTTGCTCTTGCTCAGTTTTTGAGGTTTTTTCTTTATTAGATACAACCTCATCTTCATTTTTTTCCAGCGGCTTTGGTGGATATTTCAATGCGATGTCCAACACCTCATCAATCCATTTCACTGCCTTAATATCGAGATCTGCTTTGATATTGTCAGGAATTTCTTTTAAATCGCGCTCATTTTCTTGTGGGATAATCACAGTTTTAATGCCACCACGATGCGCTGCAAGAAGCTTTTCTTTCAAACCGCCGATGGGTAGAACCTGTCCTCGCAGGGTGATTTCACCCGTCATAGCGACATCAGCTTTTACTGGAATGTTAGTGAGGACCGATACTAAAGCAGTACACATTCCAATACCAGCGCTTGGACCATCTTTTGGTGTAGCACCTTCCGGAACGTGAATGTGGATATCCTGTTTTTCATGAAAATCACTTGGAACACCCAGGGCCTCAGATCGATTTCTTACCACTGTCAGCGCTGCCTGAATCGACTCTTTCATCACATCACCCAGACTACCAGTTGTCACCTGGCGACCTTTGCCCGGGACCACAGCGGTTTCAATACTGAGGATATCACCGCCCACTTGAGTCCAGGCCAAACCAGTTACAAGACCTACCTGATCCTGTTCCTCAGCAATACCGAAGTTATGTTTGCGTACACCGCTGTATTGCTCCAGCTGTTCTTCACCGATCACAACTGGTTTCTGGGTATCATTACTAAGGGCCAGTTCTTTTACGACCTTACGGCATAGTTTTGCGATCTCTCGCTCCAGACCACGTACACCCGCTTCACGTGTGTAGTAACGGATAAGACCTTTGATTGCATCATCAGCAATCTCTACCTCACCCTTCTTAAGGCCATTGTTCTTGAACTGCTTCTCGACCAGATAGTTGCGAGCGATGTTTAGCTTTTCATCTTCTGTGTAACCCGGAATTCTGATAATTTCCATACGGTCCAACAGAGGACCAGGGATATTCATCGAGTTAGAAGTACACACAAACATCACATCAGACAGATCGTAATCCACTTCCAAATAGTGATCGTTGAAGCTGTTATTCTGTTCTGGGTCCA
>JASBRM010000135.1 GCA_030149405.1 Neptuniibacter sp.
AACCGCGGATATTGATGCTATCAGTACGGAGATGAATGCTTCATGCGATGTGGTATTTGTTGATAGTTTGGAAGGCATTCTGGACTCTTCTGACCAACGTATGAATAACAAAGCGGTACTGTCCTACCTGAAGACGCAGTATAATAAGCCTCTTCTGGGAGGAAACCGTTATCAGGTTGAGCAAGGAGCCTGGGCTGCCGTTGTTAAAACGGGCTATGAGCAAGGTGAAACCTCTGCTGAAATGTTACTTAAAGCTCTTCAGGGTGAATCGGTAACGAACATCCCGGTCGTAAAAAATACCAAAGGGGAAAGGATTGTTAATGTCACCGCTCTCGATAGCAACGACGTTCCCCTCAAACCTCTAGCGCTTAGAGGGGCAACTCTGGTTCGTCAGAAGTAAAAATACAGATGCGTCGCATGCTTAGTAGCATTACCGGAAAACTGGTTTTTCTGGGCGTGCTTGTTGTCAGTTCATCAGCTCTGATTGCAGTTATTTCTGCCACTGGTTTCAACCGGGTGGAGGAAATCCTGTCGGATCTCATTGATTATGAGATGGACGGTGTGATCCAGAATGCAGAGCTGGGGCGGCGCATTTCACTGACTTTGTCTGAAGTAAGCCTTTACAGCCGTGAATGTACCGACACTTCTATCTCAGGCAGCAGTATAACTCCAACTTTGGGTTCTTTTGCTGATCTCACCAAGGCAATTACAAATACTCAACTGCGCAATACTTATGCTTCATTCTCTGAGGCAACTGATGCCCTGCTGGATGAATGCCAGCAGTTGAAAGAGGTGCAGAAAGCTATAAAGCTAAAAGAGGCAGCTACAGAACAGAACTTGTTTGATCTTGAGCAAGTGATCGGAAAACAACTGATCGAGCAAACGCTTCTGGGTAAAGGCACTAACCATCTGGATCAATTGATGGCAATGGTGGCAGGTCTAAAAGAGAGTTCACTACTTATTAGTCGAGATGTTGCCCGGTATTCCCTGCAAAGTTTCACTGGTGATGAGCACCCAGCAGATAGGGTTATCCGTCAGCTTGATGACATGAGCCTTCGATTACAGACCATGACTGCAACATCAGTAGAAATGGAAAGGGTTCTGAGGTTATTACAAACAAACCTGTCGAACTACAGAGCTGAATTAATCCAGTATTTTGATAAGTATCAGAGCCTGAACCGCTCAGTGGATCAGATTCATGTCTACCAACAGTCATTGCTGTTATTGCTCAAACACTTTGATCAGCAAGCGAAGGGACGTAACGAGGTCGTTAAACAAGACTTGCATCAGATCATTTCTGATACCAGTCTATGGGTAATTATTGTGACAACGTTCATCGCGTTGATCACGTTTTTCCTACTTAGAAAAATTGTCCGCAGTAGCATTCGCGAACCACTTGAGCAGTTATTGGCATTAATCTACCAGATCAAGTTACGCAGAAATCCTGAAGTTATTGAACAGAGGACTGACGAATGGGGTGTGATTAGTACCCAATTGGTTGAGATGTCCCACGAATTAAACAGCTCTCAAACTCAACTTCTAAAAAGCCAGGAAAGGCTAGATGTAGCCATTAAAGGTACCAATGCGGGTTTATGGGATTGGAATCTGGACACTAATAAAGTCTATTTTTCCAAGCGTTGGAAAGAGATGTTGGGCTACAAAGAGGATGAATTAGAAGACAGTATCGAAAACTGGCAGAACCTAGTGGACCCTCAGCAATTGGTTTCTGTACAGCGGCAAATAAACCATTATCTGGCTGGAGATAGCAGCCGCTTGGTGATCGAATATCGCTTAAAACATAAGAATGGTCACTGGATTGATGTGTTGTCACGAGGAAAGTTGGCAGAAAGTTCTGAAGGGAATCGACGCCTGATTGGTACTCATATTGATATTACCTCGCGTAAAGAGGCAGAACGTGAGTTATTACGTATTGAAAAAGATCAACGAACTCTGATTGAAGCCTTACCGGACATTATTTTACGGATTGATACCAATGGTCGAAATCTGTTTGTGTCGGAAAATATCGTTGAAATCTATTTTTATCGAGCCGATGAATACATTGGTAAAACCTTTTCCGAGTTGGCATTCCCCGAGGCGTTCTGCAGGGAAATCGATAAACTGATTAATACAGTTACTCATGAGCAGCAAGAGCAGGAACTGGAAACTAAACTGAACGGGCCAAATGGAACCAGAACTCTTAACTGGAAGCTGACTCCTGATATTGATACGCAAGGAAGGGTCAGAAGTATACTGGCAGTTGTTCGAGATATCACAGAGTTCAAACGCAGCCAGATTCAGCTAGAGCATATCGCACACTATGATGTTTTAACCGGATTACCTAACCGGGCTCTTTTAGCGGATCGAATGACAAATGCGATGGCGCAGGCTGTCAGGAGACAGAGACAGCTAGCCTTGGTTTACATTGATCTTGATGGCTTCAAAGAGGTCAACGATAACCATGGTCATGTTACAGGCGATCATCTTCTGCAAACCGTTTCATACCGCCTGAAAAAGGTTCTGCGAGACAGTGATACCCTGGCGAGGCTGGGGGGTGATGAAATGGTTGCTGTGCTGACGGATCTGCCTGATCAGAAGAGCTGCGCGGATACCTTACAAAGATTACTTGCCTCAGTTGCTCATCCGGTTCGAATAGATGATCTGGAGTTGCATGTCAGTGCAAGTATGGGGGTGACGTTTTATCCTCAGGATGAGCATCTGGATGCTGATCAACTACTTCGTCAGGCGGATCAGGCTATGTATGAAGCGAAACGCGCTGGCAAGAATCGTTATCACTATTTTGATGCTGAGCATGACCGCGTACTCAGAGATGATTGCGAAACTATTGAAGGCATCAGGCAGGCATTGATCAACAATGAGTTCGAACTTTATTACCAGCCTAAAGTGGAGATGATCACAGGTGTTGTATCTGGAGTAGAGGCGTTAATTCGCTGGAATAAAGATGATCAGGTGTTACGGCCTGCTCAGTTCCTTCCAGCCGTACATGATCATCAGGTTGGCATTGATATCGATCACTGGGTGATTTCCACAGCAATTAAGCAAGCAGCAGACTGGTATAAGCAGGGTATCGATTTACCAGTCAGCATAAATGTCAGTGCGGCTCAATTACAACAATCTGACTTCCTGACAGTTCTGAAAAGTTGCCTTGCTGATAATCCCGAATTACCGCCCCAGAATATAGAACTAGAGATTCTGGAATCCGGGGCGCTTATTGACACTCTGCATACATCCAGCTTGTTAAAAGATTGTGCTGAATTTGGGATAACTGTCGCTCTTGATGATTTTGGTACTGGTTACTCTTCGCTTTCGTATTTGAAAAACCTTCCGGTAAACACACTTAAAATTGACCAGAGCTTCATCCGGGGCATCTCTGATAGCAATGATGATAAGGTGATACTTACAGCCATATTGGGCCTTGCACAGGCATTTAAGCTGCATGTGATAGCTGAAGGTGTGGAAACTATTGATCATGGTAAGTTGTTGATCGAAGCCGGATGCCACTTTGCACAAGGTTATGTAATTGCACGTCCAATGCCTGCTGTAGAGATCTCAGACTGGCTCAAGTCCTGGCAGATACCAGATGAGTGGCATCGAGCTGCTTTGTCTGCTGAACCGCTGCTACGTCGCATACCTGCTTGTTAAGAATCGGTACGTCTTGCCGAAACATATTCTTCTTAGACGATGTTAGGGCCTGTTATTCCAATTTAGCCTCGCCTATAATCGTTCAAATTTTTTTCCATTGGGGATCATATGCTGTATTCATTGACTCGTTCATTGATGTTCCGGTTAGAGCCAGAGCTGTCTCATGATGTTGCTCTGCATTCTATGAATCTGGCAGCAGCCTTAGGTGTAAACACACTGCTGGGCGCTGAAGCTCTCTCTGATCCTGTTAGGGTTATGGGTATTGAATTTCCGAACCGAGTAGGTCTGGCTGCTGGTTTAGACAAAAATGGCATCGCTGTTGATGGTATGGCTTCTATGGGCTTTGGTTTTATTGAAGTGGGTACTGTTACCCCTAAACCTCAGCCTGGTAACCCAAAACCACGAATTTTCCGCCTTCCTGAACAACAGGCCATCATCAACCGGATGGGCTTTAACAATGGCGGTGTTGATACTTTGCTGAAAAACCTGGACAAAAGTCGCTACAAAGGTGTTCTGGGTATCAATATTGGTAAAAACAAGAATACGCCTAATGAAAAAGCGAATGACGACTATCTCTATTGTCTGAGAAAAGTGTATTCGAAAGCGTCTTATATCACTGTAAATGTCTCTTCACCGAACACTCCGGGTCTGAGAACACTTCAGTATGGTGAATCTCTTAACAGCCTTCTGGATGCGTTGAAATCTGAACAGGCGAAACTGGCTAAGTTCCATGATCGTTATGTGCCGATTGCAGTTAAAATTGCACCTGATATGAATGAGGAGGAATTTGGTCTTGTTGCTTCCTCTTTGAAAGCGTACGAGATGGATGCAGTCATTGCGACTAACACCACGCTGTCTCGCGAAGGTGTTGAAGGCCTGGAA
>JASBRM010000152.1 GCA_030149405.1 Neptuniibacter sp.
GGAAGAAGTAAGCTTTGTTGCCAATGGCAATTTCATGAAGTTGCTTGCTTCCTGATTTCAGGTTTTGAATAGGATGCTCTGGATCGGTTGTTGTGAAATCAGATTCTGTCATCCCTTCAGGTAACACAAAACCTAAGGTCAGCCCGCTGGATTTAATTGCCACTCCGGTTGCACCGGTAATTTCAAGTGACTCTGTTAACAGCGAGTAGTTTTCATTCAGCAAAATATAAGAATGAATAGTGCCGATCACTTCACCCAGTTGCGAGCTGATGATAGGGGTTTGGTAATGTGCAAATTCATATGCATTTTCTGCATCACTTACAGAAAAAATTTCCCAGCTATTATTGTTCCAGTCAGTATTAATGTGATCAGCTAACGGCACATCAATGCCATATAGAACCGAACCATTGATTTGAATGGGATCGATGTTCATTGATGTAATGACAACTGCATCAACCTGTTGATTGGAGGAGCTGAGCAGGTTTTCTGATAACACCATGCTGATCGTATGAGTATCACCAGATATCACGCCGGAGCGGATGTCTTGTCTTGTTGAAATTTCAGTTGTGAGTTGGCCGATGGTGGAAAAGTAATCGGATACCATGCGGCGAAGTAGTTGAGTATCTTGGCTATATGAAAGTTTGATCTCTTCCTTTAATGCGGCTTGGGAGCTCTGGTGAGCTAGATAGAGCAATGATCCAGATACGCAAACTAATGCTGTAAATACAACTGTTAAGATAACGGTTGAAAATGAGAACTGACGCAACTACATATACCTCGCCAATTTGGAAATTTAGAGATCACTGTATCGGAATGCTTTTTCCTTATAATAGTTAATCTCTTTGGGGGTTGTACTTTGATTTAGTAATACTATGTCCCCAGAATATATTTTAGGAACTTGGGCTGTTTTGCCTTCAATGTCCAGCTTGATCGCTTCCGCCATTGCAACACTTGCGTCATCATTGATTCTCATCACAGTGAGATCGAGTTTGCCTTTAAGAAGTTGTTCTATTTCGGCCGCCCCTCCACCCCAACCATTAACAGTGACTGCATCCAGTTTATTCTGAGACTCCAGCTCATCAATGGCACCAAGAGCAATATCAGTGGAGCAGGCAAAAATCATATCTATATAGGGATGTTTTTGGAGTATTTTTTGAGTAGCTGCACGTGCTTTTTCGCGATTACCGTCAGTATAAAATGACGCTACCTTTTTTAGGCCTTCCATGTTTCTGGTTTGGCGAACAAATGTATCTCCACGCATCTGGGAAACGTAACCAGGTGAGAAATACAGCAATGCATAGTGCTTAACCGGATTATTTAACATCTCTTCGGAGAGTAATTGGGTGCCAATTTCATGGTCGAAACCGGTGTATAAAAACGGTGAATGTTTTACCCAGGTTTTATGTGGTGTCGTTATGTTTTGCAGAATTAACTTTGGTGTGCCCTTTAGAAGAATGCGTTGAATAGTATTTCGATGATTAAATGCATCAGCACTGAAAACCAGATAATCAGGTTGCCATCTTAGCGCTTCGGCAAGTTGTTCAGCTTGTAATGTCCTATCAACACCGGGACGGGAAAAATAAGTTTTAATGTCATAAACCAGATTGAGTGCGTTCAAGCGTAAGGTAAATGCTTTTAAGCTCCGTCTCCAATAATCTGAGCTTTGAATCCCTGGATAAATAACGGCTATCTTAATTCTCTGTTTGGATATAGTAGGTACAGGGTCATTTCTGACTAATGTCCCAAATGAATGCATTACTTTTTTCTGGGCTGGGTTTGCGGCAACAAAGTCGGTTACCCGAATAAAATTACCTTCAGGTTCAGATTGTGCTGGTATCGGAATCGCCAGGAAGACGATTACAAGTGTTAAGGTCAGCCCCTTGAAGTACTGCATTCAGTATCTCTTAGCATGTAGGCTAATCCATGCCAGTCTGTAAGTTCCAAAAGTTTATTTTTTTATGATTAGGAATCTTTAATATAGGCTGTAAACTCTAAAAATCTGTAGCACCTTAGCACTATATTATTTTGAGCTTTATGTCTGATGTGGCCAGATATTCCGCTTCCTGCTCGAGATCTGCATGTGTTAGCGGGTGGTGGTCCAGCCAGCCATCGGGGAAAGCCAGCATGATTTTCTTGTGATCTGCTGAAAATGTAATTGCAGGTAACCTGTCCTTTGAACGGCTGCGATGTAAAACAACAGAAAGCCTCAGTATAATGCAGAGCCGGCGGTAGCTTTCCTGCAGCCGTTTTGGCAGCTTTTTGAATTCGTCTTTAGGAAACTTGCGGCGATGACCACGAACCAGTGTTGCCAGTTGCAATTGCTCGCGCTTGTTGAAGCCGGGCAGGTCTGAATGAGTCAGCATATATGCACTGTGCTTGTGAAACTGACTATGTGCGATGGTCAGGCCGATTTCATGAGTTCGGGCAGCCCAGCTTAACATATCATAGTGTTTGGAAGATAAATCCCAGCTCTCTTTAAGTTGTGCCCAAGCTAACAGAGCCGTCTGTTCAACTCGATCGGCCTGTTCCTGATCAACATGATAACGCTGCATCAGTGCGGTAATCGTTCTATCCCTTACATCTTCGTGGCGTAATCGGCCTGCCATGTCATAGAGAACCCCCTCGCGTAAAGCGCCTTCAGAAAAGCTCATCTCCTGAATATCGAGCGCTTCAAATGCAGCACATAAAACAGCCACTCCGGCGGTTAAAACCTGTTTTCTCTCCGGCTTAATATCTGCAATTTCGATCTCTTCAAAATGCTCATAGCTCAGGATCATATCTCGAAGTTGATGCAGAGCTTCTTTGGTAATTCGGTCCTTGCTAAAACCATTACTTACACAAGCATTGCGTACAGCCTTAATGGTTCCTGATGAACCTACTGCACTGTCCCAACCGATATCTTTATAGTGAAACTTGATTGCTTGCAGTTCCTGAAGAGCGGCTGTTTGAGCACGTTTGAATTTTTTTGCACAGATTGATCCATCGGAGAAAAAACGTTTTGTGTAGCTGACACAGCCCATATGCAGGCTTTCCATCACTCGGGGTTCGAACCTCTCCCCGATAATGAATTCAGTACTACCGCCCCCAATATCAATAACAAGACGAGATCCCTGATCATCAGCCAGTGTGTGTGCGACGCCGAGATAGATTAATCGAGCTTCTTCTCGGCCAGCGATAATTTCCAGAGGTGTGCCCAGGATATTCTCTGCTTCATCGATGAACTCTGAGCTATTTTTCGCTTCCCTCAGGGCGTTGGTGCCGACAACACGCACATCATCACGGGGTAGGTCTTTGATGCGTTGAGCAAACCGGCTTAAGCAGTCCAGGCCTCGTTGTTTTGCGTCATCGGTCAGAATCCGCTTGGAGTTGATGCCTGCGGCCAGTTGAACTTTATCTGACATAACATCAACAGTGCGAAGTTCGCCTTGATCCAGTTGGGCAACGACCATGTGGAAGCTGTTAGAACCAAGATCGATAGCTGCTAGAAGCTGTTCTTCCTGTGTTTCGCTGGCGATGACCTGATCTGTCATGCTGAGAAAACCTCTGTGTATGTATGCCTTTTGTGAAAATGCAGGCTAGATTACCAAAACTGATGTGGCTCTGCAGGTGGTTTTATCCGCTGGGAGATGGTCATTTAGGAGAATATTGTGATTCTGCCTAAGTATATAGCCAATTAATCCAGTTTCAGTGTTATTGATTCATGCCTTAAGTTACACAATAGCAGTATAGGGTGTTATTATCGGATGCTTGATCAAAATAATGGGTGCAGTGGAGAATAGTCCCCATGAGCGAAAACATTGTAAATGTTACAGATGCTTCTTTTGAAGAAGAAGTAGTCAAGGCTGAAGGTCCGGTTCTGGTTGATTACTGGGCTGAATGGTGTGGTCCATGTAAGATGATTGCGCCGGTTCTGGAAGAAATTGCCAAAGAGTACGATGGCCAACTGAAAATTTGTAAGTTGAACATCGATGAAAACAACGAAACACCACCAAAGTTTGGTATTCGTGGTATCCCAACACTGATGCTGTTTAAAGGCGGAAATGTTGAAGCGACCAAAGTGGGTGCGTTATCAAAATCACAGTTAGCGGCATTTATTGAAGCTAATCTGTAATCAGACTATCAGAAAGTGTGGTGTTAGATTAAACATCGCACTTTCTTGTGGTTTTCTATAGACACACAGGATTCTTCCTTTTATAGTGTCTTCATATTGGCCCACGGTGCTTTACCCTGTCATTTTCTAGCACTCGGTTAGTTGGCCTGATTCGAATATCTCCCTTAATTCCGTCCAAATAATAAAATTAGCCCTGTGCTTATTTCCTTCAAACTATGAATCTTACCGAATTAAAAAAGAAAAGCGTTCCTGTACTGCTCGACATCGCTAAAGATATGGGCATGGATAACCTGGCCCGTTCCCGTAAACAAGATGTTATCTTCGCAATTTTAAAGCGCCATGCAAAAAGTGGTGAAGACATCTACGGTAATGGTGTTTTGGAAATCCTTCAGGATGGTTTTGGATTCCTGCGTTCTGCAGATTCCTCTTATCTTGCGGGCCCTGACGACATCTACGTATCTCCAAGTCAGATCCGTCGTTTTAATCTCAGAACCGGTGATACAATCGAAGGCAAAATTCGTCCGCCTAAAGACGGCGAGCGTTATTTCGCATTGTTGAAAGTTGCAGAGATTAACTACGACAAGCCTGAGAATGCGAAAAATAAGATTCTGTTTGAAAACCTAACACCTTTGTTCGCGCAGCAGCGCCTGCGAATGGAGCTGGGTAATGGTAGTACGGAAGACCTGACGGCTCGTGTTATTGATCTTGTTTGCCCTATGGGTAAAGGCCAGCGTGCGTTGATCGTATCGCCACCGAAGGCTGGTAAAACACTGATGCTGCAGAATATTGCGAACAGCATCACGCGTAACAACCCAGAAACCTACCTGATTGTACTGTTGATTGATGAGCGCCCAGAGGAAGTAACAGAGATGCAGCGCACCGTTCGTGGTGAAGTTGTGGCCTCTACCTTTGATGAGCCACCATCACGCCATGTTCAGGTAGCTGAAATGGTGCTTGAGAAGGCTAAACGTCTGACTGAGCACAAGAAAGATGTTGTGATCCTGCTGGATTCCATTACTCGTCTGGCTCGTGCGTATAACACAGTGATTCCATCTTCCGGTAAAGTTCTGACCGGTGGTGTTGATGCCCATGCCCTGGAACGTCCTAAGCGTTTCTTTGGTGCTGCGCGTAATATCGAAGAGGGCGGCAGCCTGACCATCATCGCGACTGCGTTGGTTGATACAGGTTCGAAAATGGACGAAGTTATCTTTGAAGAATTTAAAGGTACAGGTAACTCCGAAGTTCATCTGGATCGTAAGGTTGCTGAAAAACGTGTATTCCCTGCGATTAACATACGTCGCTCCGGCACACGTCGTGAAGATCTGCTGACTTCCGGGGAAGAGCTGCAGCGTATGTGGATTCTGCGTAAACTTCTGGATCCAATGGAAGATACGGCTGCGACTGAGTTTGTGATCGACAAACTGAAAGACTTTAAAACAAACGACGAATTCTTCCTATCGATGAAACGGAAGTAAGCCAGTTTGCGTATTAAAGGGTGAGCAGATGCTTGCCCTTTTTTATTTTTACTAGGTTTGATTATGGCGACACCAAAGTACAAAGACCTGCGTGATTTTATCCGCATGCTTGAAGAGCGTGGAGAGCTTAAACGCATAAAACAGGAAATCGATCCTAACCTCGAGATGACCGAGATTAGTGACCGCACCTTGCGTGCGGGTGGTCCGGCTTTATTGTTCGAAAACCCCAAAGGTTACGATTATCCAGTTCTGGCAAATCTGTTTGGTACACCGGAGCGTGTGGCCATGGGCATGGGCGAAGAAACCGTTGAGGCGCTTCGCGATGTCGGGAAATTGTTGTCACAATTAAAAGAGCCTGAACCACCAAAAGGCATGAAAGATGCCTGGGATAAACTGCCTATTTTCAAACAGGTTTTGAATATGGGCCCCAAAGTGGTTAAAAGTGCAGCTTGCCAGAAGCATGTGATCGAAGGTGATCAGGTCGACTTATATAAGCTGCCTATACAAACCTGCTGGCCGGGAGATGCTGGCCCATTGGTAACATGGCCGCTGGTGATTACACGTGGTCCCAATAAAGAACGTCAGAATCTGGGTATTTATCGGCAGCAACTGATTGCGAAGAATAAGCTGATCATGCGCTGGCTTGCACATCGTGGTGGTGCTCTGGACTTCCGAGAGTGGAAAGAACAGAACCCGGGAGAAAAGTTCCCGGTTGCGGTTGCCTTAGGTGCGGACCCGGCAACTATTCTGGGAGCAGTGACGCCGGTACCGGATACCCTTTCTGAATATGGCTTCGCTGGTCTCTTGAGAGGCAGCAAAACCGAGGTTACTCAATGTATAGGCAGTGATCTACAGGTGCCTGCGAGCGCTGAATTTATTCTGGAAGGCTATATCGATCCTGATGAGATGGCTGATGAAGGGCCATTCGGTGATCACACTGGGTATTACAACGAGGTGGATAGCTTCCCTGTTTTTACTGTTGAGCGAATTACTCACCGCAGTAACCCTATCTACCACAGTACCTATACAGGTAGGCCACCAGATGAGCCGGCCATTCTGGGTGTGGCCCTGAATGAGGTGTTTGTGCCTATTCTGCAGAAACAGTTCCCGGAAATAGTGGATTTTTATCTTCCGCCAGAGGGTTGTTCCTACCGTATGGCGGTTGTAACTATGAAGAAACAGTACCCGGGTCATGCCAAGCGTGTCATGCTCGGGGTGTGGTCATTCCTGCGGCAGTTTATGTACACCAAGTTTGTGATTGTGTGTGACGATGATGTAAATGCTCGCGACTGGAATGATGTGATCTGGGCGATTACGACACGTATGGACCCGCAACGCGATACCGTGATGATCGACAACACTCCAATCGATTATCTTGACTTCGCTTCACCTGTTTCCGGTCTTGGTTCAAAGATGGGTCTGGATGCGACGAATAAATGGGAAGGTGAAACCGATCGGGAATGGGGAGTACCCATCGTGATGGATGAGGAAGTAAAACAGCGCGTTGATGATATCTGGGATGAGTTAGGTATTCTGGATTGAATCAGATAGAGATTGTTAATATCGGTCATACCCTTTGGGGTTTGCCCGGAGAATCTTTATTGGATACGTTGAACCGTTTGCACTACAAACTGCGAGTCAGTTGCCGCAACGGAGTCTGTGAGATTTGTGAAGTTCAGCTGCTGGAAGGCGAGATAAAACAGCGTTACCCCGAGAAACATATAATACTAAAGCGAGCAGATGAAAGGGTAACAGTGCTGGCTTGCACTTGTAAGCCGCTGACAAATGTTAGGGTGAATATTGAGGGGCTGAGATGTCCC
>JASBRM010000169.1 GCA_030149405.1 Neptuniibacter sp.
CAACATGGATTGAGTAAATCGCTGTAATACTAAAAGTAACTTTTTATCCGGTTCGCGTTGTTCCGAGGTGGCATATTGATCGACCTGTTCCAGCCACTTCGTTAAGCTTGCTTTACTGTAAGAGCGTTTATTAACTCCAGAATTCTGGATCAGATCAAACAGATTCTCTTCATTCTGCAGCCAGTTCTGCTTAAAGCGGAGAATAACATCCTGACGTAGATCGTAAGCTTCTTGTAGATCCAGATGCCCCAGGTCCGGCTGTAACTGCAAACCCGCCCGGCTGAGAATGCCCCGGATATCCATAAGCAGTTGCTCAGGGCTTTTCCAACACTGCGCAACGACCTCAGCTAAAGGTGCACTCAGTCCATAAATATTGTTACGCCAGAAATCCAGTACAGCCCCACGTATCAGGCTCAGATCGTCCTGAGTAAGCTCATTATCGAACAACGCACCGCTCTCAAAAGCGTGACGTTTAAGCATGCGTTGGCAAAAACCATGGATGGTGAAGATCGATGCCTCATCCATCTGCCTTGCGGCCTGCTCTAATAATTTGGCGGCCTGCAGGGGATCACTGCACTTCGCTTTAATGGCTTTAAGAAGCTCATCGCCATCAAAGTCAGGATCGAGAAATGCGGCACGCGCATCTACAATTTTCTGGCGAATACGGTCCCGGAGTTCCTCTGTCGCCGCTTCGGTAAAGGTCACAACCAGTATCTGATCCGGTCCCAGAGGTTTGTCTGTTAAATCCCCCTGTCCCAACAATAACCTCAGATACAAAGCGGTGATGGTGTAGGTTTTACCAGTGCCCGCACTGGCCTCAATCAGCTGTTGTCCCTGTAGTGGAAAGGTTAAGGGCTCAAGTTTATGCAGATCAGTCATCACCTGACTCCTCTGCAAAAGCGATTAGAGGTTGGTAAACCTGTTCTGCCAACTCAACAAAGGGGTCGTAGAAAGGCTCAAATTCCGAGAAACAGCGGCGGAAGTAAAAATCGCTGACCAAACCGGCTTTAAAGGCACTGCCGTAAAAACTCTCTTCCACTTTTGTTCGCGCTTTTTCCGGATCTTTATTCAGCTGGGCAAAATAGTCCTGTGCACAACGGGCATCAAATGCCAGAGGTTGAGACAAACCACGGGTATATATTTCTATCAGTTTTTTAAGCTGCTCTTCTGCTTGTTGTTTTGGCACTGCCCGGAAATAGACTTTTCCAGATAAACCACGAAACACAGTATTGCGGCATGGATGCTCAGAGGCACATAGGCAAAGGTGAATCACCCAGGAAGCCAGCCGGTCACGGGCATTCACTTCTGCAGGCCGGTATCCCAGATAGTGATCTGCATAGCAGTTATCCAGCCACCCCTGTAAACGGGTTTCACCAATGTTCAGATCAATTTCGAGTCGTTTAGGATCAACCTGAGCCAGGGGCTGAATTTTCTCAGCCAGGACTTCACAATCACGTCGTATTTTTTTCAGCGAAAACTGCCCAAGCTGCCCAACGGGGAAACTACCTTCAGCAATCATTCGCTGATCAATCACATCCAGGTTTTCCCCAGCCAATGCGGCTTCTAGGTACTCCTGCTTGATGAGATACGCAGTCAGACCATCGAGTGCAAAAGGCTCCTCATCTTCAGCTTCAATGTCATCGCTGTAGAAATATACCTTTAAACGCTGATTAAAGAAGGTACGGCATGGCGCTTTTAAAAAGCTGATCAAGGCCCCGAGCTCTAATTGCTCAGGCAGTTCTTCGGGTAAAGCGGTTGTTATAAACTTCGCTTCTACGTATTCGTTCACCGCAGCAGCGGGCAACCATTCCTGTGCATAACTGAATAACTTGCGGTCACGCTGATTAAAATAAGCCGGACTGAATGCCGTTAACGGGTGCTGGAGTATCAGGCTATCCAGAATCTTTTGCCCGCTTTCATGGGTAGGTAAACCTTCATCACCGGATAGAACATAACCGCTCTGAACATAATCCAGCAGTTCACTGACCAGCACTGACGGAATTTTCTCACTGTTATCTTTAACAGATCGCCCAACATAGCTGATATAGAGCTTCTCTCTTGCGGAAAGCAAGGCTTCGAGGAACAGGTAACGATCATCATCCCGACGGGAACGATCCCCACGCCGTGGGTAATCATTCATCAGGTCAAAGCCGATGGGCGGTATGCTTCTCGGATAAGCACCGTCGTTCATACCGAGCAGGCAAACGACTTTGAAGGGAATTGAGCGCATCGGCATCAGCGTACAGAAGTTCACTGCCCCCACCATGAAACGCTGAGAGGAACTGTGCATTCCAATGCCATCAATCAGATAGTTGGCGACAACAATCGGCGTCAGAGGCTCAGAGTAACCGGCATCGGATAATTGTTCATGAAGGTTCTGCAGAGTCTGGCGTATTGCTGAGAGCGCGATCTCATCCTGATCGTCTGGAAGATAGTACTGTTCCAGTATCTGGTTGATGGCATCAATCCAGTCCGGTAACACCATTGCCTGATCAAAGCGATTACGCGTATTTTCAAGCAGGTCGATGAAGTCTGCCAGTTTTCCTAACAGTTCCGCATCTAACCCTTCAACCTCCGAGTAAGGCGCAATGCCCTGCCATAACTGCTCCTGATGACCCAGAGCATAACCTGCCAACATCCTGCGTAAGCCAAATGCCCAGCTGTTCTGTTCAAATAATGGCAACTGCCATAGATTACGATGTTCTGAATCCAACCCCCAACGCACATTCGTCTGCGAGATCCACAGACGTAGCTTCTGAAACCCATCATCACTGAGATTGAATCTTCGCATGACGGCAGGAACCTCTAACAGTTCCAGCACATCAGACACGGTAAAACGGCTGTCCTGTAATTTAAGGAGCTTAGCGAAGTTAAGTAAAAGAGGATTTTCCTGACTGGCACTACGGTCAGAAATTGAATATGGGATATAACGTTCTGCTGCAGCATTGGAAAATACCGCTTCAATGTATGGCGCATAAGATGCCACATCCGGCACCATAACAATGAGGTCTCTAGGCTGCAGTTCCGGCTGAGTTGCAAACATATTGAGTAACTGATCATGCAGGACCTCCACTTCCCTCAATGGGCTATGGCAACTGTGCAAAATCAGGGACTCATCCGGCTGGATGATGTTCTTATGGCTGCTTTGCTTTGGATCTTCCGGAAAACGTGCCGGTTTTTCTAACTCCAGAATATCTTGCTGTATAGAATTAAGCAGAGAGCCCCTTTCCGGATCCGAAAATGCCGTAATCTCTTCGATCCCTGAATCCTGCAATTGGAACAGATAATCCCGCCCCAGTTTCCCCATTGAAGCCAGTAATGGATTACCTTCAGCGTACTCAGAAAAATCCAGATCTGTTTTACCAAACCATTGCCGGTTAACTCTGGCAATCTGAGTTTGATCGGCAATATCACCCCAGTAATATTTACAGGGATTAGTCACCATCAGGTGGACATCAATTTTCTTCCCAAGCGCCTGAAGAGCCTGGATATAGTTATCCGGTAAAGCGGAAATACCAAAAACAAATAACCTTTCCGGTAACTGATCCAGCGACTTTCCTGAACTCACCGCAGACACAAAAGCATCAAACATATTTGCCCGGTGCCAGTGAGATTGGTTTCTGGTTTCTGTATAGGCTTTCAGCTCCCGCCAAAGGATCGGCTGCCAGGCGTGGCGACGCGCCGCCAGCCCTCCGCCCTGTTCCCAATCCGCAATCCAGTCAGGCCTGTACACCAGATACTGGTCAAAAATATCCGCAATTTTGTTACACAGTTGGTAGAGACGGTAGTTATCTCGATCTTCTTCCAGATACTGCTGTAAAGGAGCAAACTCATCCTGTTGCAACAGGTCAGGTAATACCAACATCAGTTTCCAGCTCATTGCTTCCTTGTTGAAAGCTGAGCGTGTGGGTACATCATCCAGAGTTGTTGAGAAACATGACCATAAAAATGATGCAGGCAGCGGAAAATCAACAGAAGCCGATATTCCAGACGCTGACGCTAACTCCAGTTTGAGCCATTGCGCCATACCCGGACTTTGCACCAGAATTTTTTCCGAAATAAATGGGTCTTCCAGTGGTGAGCGGTGAATTAACTCGACCAGAAGGTCTTTAAGCACCAGAAGTGAATTGGAGTGATAAACCTGAAACATCGGTTCCCTGACTCAGATCGAAAAACTGAAGACTACTTTACTCAACTGAATAATTTTTGTCAGAAAAACTTTGTATTTTGAGAGGTTAGAAAAACCTCTAAGTTATATGGCTGGGAATTTACACGAAGGATAGATTGTAAAAGATATTCTCAAGCAACAATTCTGAAGTACTATGTTTGTTCGTCAGGAACCGCAGGTGCATTGGCCGTTTCAATACTGCCGAATCCTTCCTGCTCAGACCAGAAATCCCTGCCCTGTTCAACTCGTATCACGCCCTGAAAACGGTTCTTCAGATAGTCCACCGCTTCTGGCAGAGTATCAATATCGCAAAGAATTACTCCGCCACGGTCATTTTCAGTTGAGAACAGATAACTTTTCATACTTCCTCCTGTGCGATGCGATGATTACACAGTGAGGCGTTTTAGGAAAGATTAAACCGAGACAACGCAGTTTTTTCCCTGACGTTTGGCTTTATACAGTGCCTCATCAGCCCGGTTCATTATGGATTCAACAGAATCGCCCGTTATATACTCTGTAACACCAATACTTACCGTACTGTTGAGCGTTTCCCCATCTTTCAGACGGAACTGGTAATTACTCAGACTTTCCCTGACACGATCAGCCACCACAAATGCCCCTTCATAATCTGTCGAAGGCAGAAGAATCGCGAACTCCTCACCGCCATAGCGATAACCTGTATCCAGCGTTCGCAAGGATGAACGGACAAGAGCACCAAAGGTTTCCAGCACCTTATCGCCCATAAGGTGACCGTGATTGTCGTTCAGTTTTTTAAAGTCATCGAGATCGAAATCGCAGATGGTAAATTTATGGTTGTAACGGCGGGAGGTTTCCAAAGCTTTCTCAAGCTCTGTATAGAAATGACGTGAATTGTGTAATCCGGTCAGACTATCGGTAATACTCAGTTCCTTATAGATTCGTTCCCTTTCCATAAGCTCGAATTCAGCTTTCTTTCTGGCGCTGATATTCATGAGGGTTTCTATTGCACCAATAATTTCTCCCTCTGGATTTTTAATGTTAGCCGCGGTGAAGTGCAGCCATTCGCCATTTTCACCACAATCGGGAAAGAAGTCTTCAGC
>JASBRM010000199.1 GCA_030149405.1 Neptuniibacter sp.
GCCACTATGAAAATGCCATTTGGTAAATACCAGGGGCGAGTCCTGATGGATCTACCCGAAGAGTACTTGTTATGGTTTGCGAAAAAGGGCTTTCCACGAGGTGAACTGGGGTTGTTGCTTGAATTGATGCTGGAATTGCAGATCAATGGACTTGAAGGTTTGTTACAGCCGTTAAGAAGACGTTAGTTGCATAGTTACCATGAGCATCTAGTCTAAAGATAAAATGAATAGGATCATTAAGGATAAGTAAATGTACCAGAGACTATCGTCCATACTGCTAACTCTTTTTTTGATGTTTTCCTTCACTCAGGTGCAGGCAGCCTCAAATGCGGAGATTAACGCAAAAAGTAAGCAGGCTTTAAAAGAGTTTTTTAAACACAGTCCTGCTGGCAGGGAGCTCTATAACAGAGCCAGAGGTGCTTTGATTTTTCCTGAAGTATTTAAAGCCGGTATTGGAATAGGCGGAGAATATGGAGAAGGCAAGCTGGTCGAAGGTGGAAAAACCACTGGTTATTACAGCATTGCCGCGGCTTCTATAGGATTCCAGCTTGGGGCTCAGGTTAAAACAGAGATTATTCTGTTCATGACCGATAAGGCACTACGACAGTTTAAAAACAGTGATGGTTGGGAAGCCGGGGTTGATGGCAGTGTTGCATTGGTAACGCTGGGTACAGGTAAAGAGATCGATACCAGTAATATAAAGGATCCGATTATCGGGTTTATATTTTCTAATAAAGGTCTGATGTATAACCTCTCGCTTGAAGGCTCAAAAATAAGTAAGAAATAGGGATTGATGATGAAAAAATTATTACTGACATTAGTGATGGCCTGTTTTGCTATTAACGGCTACGCAGCAAAACCCGAGTGGGCAGGTAATAAAGAAGCAAAAGGCGCTGCTAAGGCTGAAATGAAGGCCAATAAATCATCCAATTCTGCTCGAGATATGGACGACGATGAAAACAAGCTTATCGCTGATACTGAATCGATTCTGGACGAGATCTTCTCTGATGAAGAAAAGTCGATTATCGAAGATTATTACAACAAAAATGCTGCATCAGGCACCGGGCAGTACAAAGGTAAAAAGAAAGAATTGCCAAAAGGCTTGCAGAAAAAACTGGAACGAGGTGGAGAACTTCCTCCGGGATGGCAGAAGAAACTGAATCGTGGCGAGGTGCTTGACCCTGAGCTGCGTTATCAGTCTGAACATCTGCCGGAAGAACTACTGGATCGCCTGCAAGGTGAAGATATGGCGACTGAAATTCTCCGCATTCAGGATAAGATTGTCCGTGTCTCTAAAGGGCAAGGTACAATTGTTGATATGATCGACCTGGCCGATGTTTTGATGGGCCGGGGTATGCGAAAAGAATAGTATACTGTCCCAATTTGGACGATAAATTGCCGGCCAAGGGTCGGCTTTTTCATATCTGCGAGAACGAAATGACACCTGCTATTAACACCGCAAAAAAAGCCAAAGTGAAATACGCTGTTCATGAATATCAGCATGACCCTAAAGCAGAGTCTTACGGAGGTGAAGCCGCGGAAGCACTCGGGATTGAAGCGGGCCAGGTGTTTAAAACCCTACTGGTAGCCATCAATGGCGATAACAAAAAACTCGCTGTTGGTATTGTACCGGTATCGGGTCAGTTAGATCTTAAAGCGATGGCAACTGCGCTTAAGGCTAAGAAACTCTCTATGGCTAATCCACAGGATGCGGAACGAGCAACTGGTTATGTTGTGGGTGGAATCAGCCCTTTAGGACAGAAAAAGCGTTTGCCTATGGTTCTGGATAGCAGCGCTGAGAATTTTGAAACGATCTTTATGAGTGCGGGAAGACGTGGCCTGGAGATCGAGATGGCTGCAGCTGATCTAATGCAACTGACTGGCGCCAGCCTGGCACCCATTGGCAAACAATAATTCGGGTATCAAAACATGTCTGATCTGTATATCGCCCCTGATGGAAAAGCCCGTTGTCACTGGTGTTCTGCTACTGATGAATATCTTAGGTATCATGATGAGGAGTGGGGCTTTCCGGTGGGTGATGATCAGAGATTATTTGAAAAGCTTTGTCTGGAAAGTTTTCAATCGGGTTTAAGCTGGCGAACCATTCTGGAGAAGAGAGAAAATTTCAGAGCTGCATTTGCTCAGTTTGATTTCAATAAAATGGCTGAGTTCGACGATCAGGATATTCAGTGCTTACTTCAAAATACTGGAATTGTTCGACATCGAGGCAAAATTGAAGCGGTAATCAATAACGCAAAGCGGGCTCAGGAACTGGTTAAAAAAGAAGGCTCTCTCGCAGCCTATTTTTGGAAGTTTGAACCTGACCCCGCGAGCCTTCCCGCGCCACAAACCCAATCAAAATCTGATATTTCAGCTACTATCTCAAAAGAGCTGAAAAAAATGGGTTGGAAGTTTGTAGGACCGACCACGATTTATTCATTTATGCAGGCGATGGGCATGATTAATGATCATCTTGCGGGATGTGAAACGCGGGAAATGGTGCATCAGGCGCGACTGGCTTTTCAGCGCCCGAAATCCATTTAAGATGTTAAACCAATACCACTGGCAGCATATCCAGTGCATTTTTTCTCTGTTCATTCCAACTGTGACAAAAGCTTAATCTCAGGCAGTTTTTGTACTTTTTGGAGATCGAAAACAGTGTTCCGGGGGTAATAACGATCTCCTGCGCCAGCAAAGCATGGTAATAGTTTAAGGTATCAACCTCTTCAGGAAATTCCACCCATATCGCCAGTCCCCCTTCAGGTACTGAGAACTTTACATCACAGTTCCAGTTTTGCAGCTCTGCAATTAACTGGTCCCGGTTTTTTTGCAGTAGATTCCGTTGTCGCCTCAGGTGACTGAGGAAACGTCCCTCTGACATAAACCTGGCGACACCTTCCTGAATAGCACAACTACTGGAGAGCTGGGTCACTAGCTTTAGACGAGATATTTCGGTATGCCATCGTCCACCTGAAATCCAGCCAAGTCTAAGATCCCTCGACAAGCTTTTAGAAAAAGAACTGCAAAGAATTACCCGGTTTTCAGTGTCGATTGCTTTAAGCGGGTCAGGGATCGCACTCAGCGCGGTGTCTGCATAGATATCATCTTCAATAACCGCGAGATCATATTTGTTTGCAAGTTGTATGAGTTGCTCTTTTGCACCGCTTGGCATCAGGGAGCCTGATGGCGTCGAAAAGGCAGGGGAAACAATACAGGCTTTAACCGGCCAGCGTTGAAGAACCTTTTCCAGACTCTCCATATCCATACCTGTAGCGGGGCTGGAAGGTATTTCAACAACCTTAAGTTTTAATTGTTCAAGTAGCTGCATCGCTCCATAGAAACCCGGAGACTCAACTGCAACAGTATCACCTGCTTTACAGCATGCCATTAAAGCCAGAAAAAGCGCATGTTGGCAGCCTGAAGTGATGCAGAATTCGTCAGGGGATTGAACAAGCCCGCGGCGGGCGTAATGTTGGCTTAGTTGCGCTCTTAATGTTTCTGAACCTGCTGGGTCGCCGTAGTACTGATGTCGGCCTCCGCGGGGCTCTCTTAACGCTCTGCCAATGCAGCGGTTGAGATCAATTACCCCCTGAGATTGCTGTTCTCCAGTGGGATTGGGGCAAAGATCAAATGCTGCACTTCGTTGCATGATATCCAACAACAGGTCACTACTGTTTACGGTTCTGGGCGCTTTGATTTCAGTTGTGATTGACGGCGCAGTCATCGCCTCAGGCTGATATTTAACGAAGTAGCCTGCTTTAGGGCGGGCTTCGACTAAACCCTGAGCTTCCAACCTTTGCAGGGCATGCATCACGGTGGCTTTTGAGAGTTGTTTCTCTGCACACAGGGTGCGTATTGAAGGCAACTTTTCTCCTGCACCCCAGCGTTTTTGTTTGATCCCTTGTCGTAACCATTCTTCTAATGACTGATAGAGAAAGCCAGAACCCATGAGTGAAAACTGTTCCTATTATTTATGATTTATTTATACCTGTTCCTGTTTTTTGTACAGATATATCCTGCTGTAGTCAAAAAACTGAGTGAGCAAAATGGAAAAAATTCCATCGGTAGAAATACAATCCCCACCTTTACCGAGTGATGGGAAGTTTCACGTAAAGCTGGTTGAAGGTCGCTTTCAAAACCTCAGACGATTAACCAGTTGGCCATTAATCCTGTTGTTTTTTGTTATGGTCTGGATTCAACCGGATGGACAGCCCTGGCTGTTATTTTCGTTTGAGCAACGTACCATTTTCCTCTTTGGTAAGCCTCTTTCCTGGCATGATCTGCCGTTACTTTCTGGCCTGATGATTACCGGAGGAGGGCTGTTGTTTTTCCTCTCTGTTGGTTGGGGTAGAGTCTGGTGTGGTTTTGCTTGTCCTCAGAGTATCTGGACCTGGATCTTTATTCGTATTGAACAATGGACAGAGGGTAGAGCTCAGGAGAGAGCTAAAACCGATCAGCAACTGTTTGAGGGTACTCGTTTCTTTCAACGCGGACTCAAACATATTCTCTGGTTAATCGTTGCGGGTATGACCGCCGCAACATTTACAGGTTATTTTATCCCTATCCGGGATATCACCGCAGACTTACTCGCGCTGCAAATGTCACCTGCATTGAGTGCATGGCTGGTCATTATGACGGCTTTAACCTACCTGAATGCGGGTTTGGTACGTGAAAAAATTTGTCTGCATGCCTGCCCCTATTCACGCTTCCAGAGTGTGATGTTTGATAGCAATACCCGCACTGTAAGTTATGATGCGGAAAGAGGTGAACCCAGAGCTAAACGGCGCTCTTCTGATGTTAATAGTGGAGACTGTGTAGATTGTGATCTTTGCGTTCAGGTCTGCCCTACAGGCATCGATATTCGCGACGGTCTGCAAGCGGCGTGTATCGATTGTGCTGCCTGCATCGATGCCTGTGACAGCGTAATGGACAAGCTGCAACGTCCAAAAGGCTTGATTGGTTTCCGTTCAGAGGCGGAGCTGAGTAACCAACACAATGTGGTCATTCGCCCAAAACTGATGGGGTATGCCTTAGTGGTTTTAAGTTCTGTATTGGCGGTCACTTATGGTTTTACGGATACGACCGAACTGCTGGTGGAGATCCGGCGTGACAGAACAACCTTATTCACCGAGCTGGATGACAAAACAATCTGTAATAACTATCTGGTGAAAGTGGAAAGTTTTATACCGTCACAAACCATGACGGAAATCTCAGTTTCAGGTCAGGGACGTTATGAATTATTTGGCCCAAGACAGATCGACCTCAAGCAGGATAATTCTACCTGGCTGCCATATCGTGTTTGTACCTCTGATCTGCAACTGGCCAGAACAGAACTGGAATTTAACTTCACTAAGCCAGGTAGTGTTGTTTCTAAAAAAACCACGTTTATTACGGCTTCGATCTAACGCCGTTCAAAGTGATTTAGGTTTTACGCCAAACACTGGCAAGCCAGGGCTGTTGATGACGGGGTAAACCTTCAGGACGGTAGTAATGTTCCAACTCAGTGAACCCTGCATCTGTCAGATACGCTTGCCAGCTTTCCAGATCATGATAGGTACCATAGCGACTGCCATTCCAACCCTCCTGATTATCGCCACGAGGGTTGGAAGCGAATAAAACGCCATTGGCTTTCAGGGTGGAATGTAATGAATCAAGAACTGAAGGAAGTTTGGCTGAAGGCACATGAAATAAAGAGGCATTAGCGAAGATCCCATCAAATAGCCCTTCAGGAAGATCCAGCTCCAGAAAATCCTGCTCCCAGACATCACAATTACTGTGTTTTCGTGCCAGAGCAGCCAGTGCATGAGAACCTTCCAAGCCAGTGGCGTTATGCCCTAGTTTGGAAAACGTGATTAGATCCCGCCCGGGGCCGCAACCGAAATCCATAATGGAAAAGGGTGCTTCGCCATCCATATGTCTGAGCAATGCAGCGATGTTCTGGCTGACGTCGTGATCACGGGTACCCTCCCAGAATGAGTCGGCATTATGGTTATAGTGACTCAGTGTTGTTTCTGAGATCAGCTTCAGAGTGTCTTTATTATTTGCCATGTTGAGAGGTGTAACCGCTACGAGAGATAAGTCCGCAATATAATCTGTAGGGAGTGAAAATTACAGTTAGACACTGTGGGGTTATTAACAGAAATAGAAAGAGGAGCCTGTCACAGCTCCTCTTTTTGCTTAACGGTTCGCGAAGTACATAGTGACTTCAAAACCGATACGCAGGTCTGTATAGCTTGGTTTAGTCCACATCATATGTTTCTCCTGTCTTGGTTATGGAACTTGTTCACAGGTTCCTTAATGCAAATCTCCAACCAGAGATCTGCGAATTTCTCCCTCAATTCTGGTTTCTACTCTATAGGCATCATGCTCTGTGCCCGCTTGAATAGACGCACCCTGTTTAGCGGCTGAGATCATCTCGGGACTGAGTTCAAAGCGAACAAAATGCACTGAGGAGGTTTTTTCGTCACTACTGCGATCCAGATCTTCGTTGGCAATGGCATATACTTTTTCAAACTCTGCTACCTGAATGAAGAGTTGGTTTTCGATGCCGATCATTTTCGCAAGGGCCGCTTTGCGTTCATTGATGTCAGGGAACTCAATCATAAACGTTGCTTTCAAATTCTGACCGTCAGGTATTAACGGGTTGTATACATCCAGCTCCTCCTGAATACCGTCGGCTTCAAAAATCTTTTCTATTCGCAGCATCTCCTGAACCTGATATTGCATGGTCAGTTCATCTTCAAAATATAGGGCAGCATTGTCACCCAAAGGTAAACGGCGCAATTTTTTGTGCTCCATTACCTTAGCTCTGAACTGCTCACGGCATACGGCATAATCTTCAAGGCTGTATAGCTTTTCACGGGTTAACTGACTCATTGTTAATTTCCTCATATGCCATAGGCTTTACGTAATAAAGACATTGGGTGTTCGGTATTAGTTCCGTCCCCCAAGGCGTGTTCAATGTGGTGACCGGCCATTGGACAATCACTGCCATGATGGTCGGCTTCAGCCCGCTTAACGGCACTGACCACTGGGCGGACAATCTTCATAGCTGAATCGAACGTCTCTTTCTTGATGGCATAGGTACCATCATGACCTGAGCAGCGTTCGATGACGGATACTTCAGTGTCCGGGATTAAGCTTAGGACTTGCTGTGTCTTACGCCCTACGTTTTGAACACGCTGGTGACAGGCTGTGTGGTAAGCAACTTTGCCTAGGGCAACGGGGAATTTGGTTTTTAATTTACCCGCTTTATGTCGGTGCATCAGGTATTCAAAGGGATCGAAGATGGCTTTACTGACTTTTTGCACCGCTTCGTCTTCAGGGAACAGGAGAGGTAACTCCTGTTTAAACATCAATACGCATGAAGGTATCGGTGCGACAATATCCCAGCCATCCTCCACTAATTTAAGAAGTACTGGAATGTTAGCGTTTTTTGCTTGCTCAACCGCTTCCAGGTCACCCAGTTCCATTTTCGGCATTCCGCAACACTGCTCTTTTTGCGCCATGGTTACGGGTATGTCGTTATGTTCAAACACAGCAATCAGATCATCACCGATAATAGGTTCGTTACGGTTACCGTAGCAGGTTCCAAACACTGCTACTTTACCCTGCGTGGGGCCTGCAGCTTCGCCAATCGCGGTACGGCCAATCTTGTCGCTTTGACGTTTGCGCAGGGTATTGCTTTCAAACCGGGGCAGCTCTGCGTCTTCATGGATCTCGATAACATTCTCAATTAATTTACGGGTAGGTTTAAAGTTATTCACTCCGTTTACAACACTGGAAACAACCGGGAGGGAAGCTACTTTACCAACCGAGTCCGTACTGGTGAGAATCTGGTCACGTAATTTGGATTCTCCTTTACTGTGTTTGACTGCTTTTGCACGCAACATCAGATGAGGGAAATCGATCGCCCATTCATGGGGTGGCGTGTATGGACACTTAGTCATGTAGCAGAGATCACACAGATAGCATTGATCCACGACTTTCCAGTAATCCTGTTTAGCGACACCGTCGACTTCAAAGGTTTCAGATTCATCGACCAGATCAAACAGAGTAGGGAAGGATTCGCACAAACTGACACAACGACGACAGCCGTGACAGTGATCAAAGACTCGTTCCAGCTCATTGAACAGTGAAGATTCGTCGTAGAAATCATCACTTTTCCAATCGATAGGATGGCGTGTGGGTGCTTCCAGATTGCCTTCTTTCTTAGCCATGACTGTTCTCCTAAACCAAAGCTTCAGAACCCTTGCTCCCCAACATTAGGGCGTACAAAATTTGTTCGGGAGCAAGGGGTGGAGCAAAAGATCAGTCCAGCTCATTCAGAGCTTTCTGATAGCGGTTTGCATGAGAACGCTCAGCCTTGGCCAGTGTCTCGAACCAGTCTGCTATCTCATCAAAGCCTTCATCACGGGCATCTTTAGCCATACCCGGATACATATCCGTGTATTCGTGAGTCTCACCCGCAACGGCAGATGCCAGATTGTCACTGGTAGCACCAAATGGCATACCGGTTGCCGGATCACCTGTTTGTTCCAGATATTCCAGATGGCCATGAGCATGGCCGGTTTCACCTTCAGCGGTAGAGCGGAACAGCGCGGCTACATCTGGATAACCTTCCACATCGGCTTTGTTGGCAAAGTAGAGATAACGGCGATTGGCTTGCGATTCGCCAGCGAATGCATCCTTAAGATGCTGTTCTGTTTTACTGCCTTTAAGATCCATGTCTGTACACCTCACTTTTGTTGTTTTATGGCGTCATAAGAACACTTAAAAGCTAGTTGAGGGGCAGCTGGGTTACTAAATTGAATCTGACTACTCGTTTGATAGGTAGAAACTATATGATCTTGTAGAGGCTTAATTTAGTGGGGGTTACCCTTATAGACAGTGAGTCAAAGACAAGGTTAAATGTTGAAAGTTTTTCAGGATGCAGCACTTTTGGTACTTAGTTGATTTCGGGCAACTAAAGCACAGGTCCTGCTCCTCATTCTGAAAACCAGATCTATAATAAAAAAACTATGTTGCTTGCCGCTCAGAAGTAGTGATGAATTTCCTGGAAATTTTAAACCAGCAGCCATACGGAATTGCAGAACTGAGTGCTGACGAAGGACGTTATCTCTTTTTTAATAAAAAAGAGCAGCAGATCAGAAATCTATCAGACAGTGAAATGAACACTGTTTCTTTGTTTGATCTATTCCCGCCAGATGAAGCCGATCAACTCAGAGCAATCTTCACACAATGCCTGGCTGCATCTGAAGGTCAGGAGTTCTCATTCAAGTATCAAGCAGATGATCATGCTTATCAGATGCTTCTGAGCAGAAGCAGCAACAACACTATTCTCACCACCCTGACTGATATTTCACCTCTTCAGGGTCTAGAAAAGCGCTACCAACAAGATCAGGCAACCATCAAGTGTCTGAACGATGCGGTTATTGGTGCCAACATTGGTTGTTGGGACTTCTATCCTCAGGAAGGCAAGATCATAGCCAATAAAACCTGGGTGACTCAGAAGAAATACCGAGACGAAGATTTCAGGGTGAATGATCAGATTTTCTCTGAGGTGATCGACGGTCTTGAGCGTTGGAGTACCATTGTGCATCCGGATGATCTGGAACCGACCTTCGAAATTATTGATCAACACCTAAGGGGTGAAACTGAAGTCTACGATGCCAAGTTCAGAATGAAGTTTGGTGATGGTGAGTGGCACTGGATTCATGACGTAGGCCGGGTATTTCTGAGGGATGAGCAGGGCAATGCCATTCGAATGAATGGGGTGCACATTGATATCACTGAAGCTCAGAAACTGGAAGAAAAAGTAGAAAAACTCGCTGTTACAGATTCCCTAACAGGGTTAATGAACCGACGAAACTTCAACTACCTGTTTGATGCGGTATATGAGCGTGCCAAGCGACAGAGAACTTTTTTCTGTTTGCTGCTGATCGATGTGGATCACTTCAAAGCTTATAACGATACTTATGGTCACGTTAAAGGCGACAAAGTACTGCAGAAAATCAGTAAGGCATTAAAAAAGAATATTCGGCACGGTGAAGACTACTGTTTCCGTGTCGGCGGGGAAGAGTTTGCAGTGATCTTTACTGAGGGAGAAAAAGAGGCTGCAGAGGCCCTCTCGAAGCGCATCAAGGATGAGGTGGAAAGCCTGAAAATCCCCCATGAAAACAATACCGCTGCCGATGTGGTTACGGTATCTATGGGGTTATGCTGCACTAATGATATGTTCGATAGCGATCAACTTACAACAATTTATAAACACTCCGATAAATTGCTCTACAAGGCTAAAGAGGCAGGGCGTAACGCTTTGTTTGTAGAATAAGTATTGCAGGGGAAATTTATTAAATATTCCCAGTCACACCCTATATCAATATGGCTATTTTCAATCAGCTTCGATTGCCCCACATCTTAGATACCGCACGATCAGTACCTAATGTGCTGACGATTACGCAGGTTAGCCCTACTGCTAAAAATACCAAACCCGGTAAGATTGCCCCGGCTTGGGCATAGACATAACCAGCGCCAAAAACGGCAGTGGAAAGAAACAAAAATAACGCACCGACTACCTTCAGAATTGTGCGGTGAGATTGTTTATATGCGTAAGGACCATCACCTGATTCAAAAATATTCAGAATTGGAGCAAACAGTTTTCTTAACGTGGTTTTCACCTTACTACCTCAAAATTGTGAGTATTACAGCGCTGAATCGAACAGCATAACTCATTATTCCTGTTCGTCCCTTAGTTTTTCCCGGATATCCATCAGCATTTTACCAAAAGCATTATCGCCTCTCTGGTCGCGGCCAAGACCCCAGAAATAGTCGTAAAGACTGACCTCAGTAATTTCAATATCACCCGTATCCAGCAGCATTTTTGCGACTTCCGGGTAGGTGCGGCATTTAATGTAGGTGCCCCGGGTCATGACTGTCAGCTTAACTTTATTCCAGTCTTTACGTTTTTTGTGCCATCGGCTTTTACCCAGCTTTTCTGCATCCGCAGCCAGAGGGGCGTTACGAATTTTCTCCGCGTATTTTTCATCGCCATATTTCATGGCGTTGTAATAGTGCTCGACGGAAGGCCACTCATAGCCATCCAGTTCAAAAGCAAACGGGGAGTATGAGGACAGAGGATTTTCCGGGTCATTGCGTCTAAGCGTCAGACGCGGCTTTTCATTATGGCTAAAAATCATATTCCACTTTCAATTCATTACAGACCGAGGATCTCTAGAGTATATAGATTTTTTGCTCCCATCGTTGGATCTGTTAAGAAACGACTGAGCTTAATGGCAGTGGGAGAAACATTGAGATCTATACAAACCCGCCCTACGTAAAGTGAACTAATACCAAAGTGGTTAATTATTGAGCAGAAAGCTTCATTTAATCTAATGGCCGTTTGTAAGAACCTAAGTATGGGGAAAATGAAATAACAGGATGGAGCCTAACAAAGGTATTTATCATGTTGGAAAAAAGTAACAGACTCGTCGAAGAAAACCGTGAATTTGCAGATACATCCGGTATCAGTCAGAACAATTCAGCCGCAGGTTTTGTTCCCGCTTTCAAAAACAGTGAAAGTGGTGAAGTTGAGATTTCCCGTTTCTGTGATGGCCGCCTGGCGCCGTTCCACATGATTGATGGTCTACCTGAGCACTGGATTGCTGAATGGGATCATCAGGGCAGGGCAGTAGAGATTAAAAGTACCGTAATTTCCGGCTTTGTCCGCCTGGGAGAATTCTTTACCCGACAGGAAGCAGCAGACACTGTTGCTTGAGTATTAAAAGTACGTTTAATACTCAAGCTGCCGAGCAATATGGCTGACGCAATTGGTACTGCAGGCACCAATAGATATCTATTTTTTGTTACTTACAAACACTCGTTTTCACGTAATTGATATCGACACCCGCCACCGGGTTGGAACCTTCGTGGGCTGAGTTGATGATGTCCTGAATGTGTTTAGAGAACGAGAGGGTAATGTTTTTTCTCACACTCTTTTCCTTCAGGTAATTTGCAGCATCTTTGCTGATGCGTTCCTTAACCAGCTCATTCACCTCTTTATCCACGGTTTTTTCATGTTTCTTACTGCTGGATTTGATTACTTTTTTAATCCGGGGATTGGGTGAATTCTTGCTGATCAAAGCAGGCTTAGGAGAATTGATCTGAAGGTAGCCCGGTTTATTCTCGACAACCCGGATACACCAGTCCCAGTTTTCCGGAACCTTGATCCCAAAGCTGAATTCATAATCCCACTCATATAAGCGCTGCACATGATCTTTAACCACCTTGCCCAATTTCTTATCGTAGAAATACATATACTGATTAGAAACCCGGGCAAAAATAAACTCCGTCACACCGGATAAGGTAGACTTTTTAACCTTGATCTCTCGCAAAGCTTTCTCGTGTTCAGCAACCTGTTCAGCTTCAGTGAGTTTCTGGGTGAGGTGCACATAACCGTAGGTGGAGGCACCCACAAGACCCAGAAGCACAATAATCAGGA
>JASBRM010000211.1 GCA_030149405.1 Neptuniibacter sp.
AGTCTCAGCTTGGTTCCTACGCCATCAGTGCCCGCTACCAGTACTGGTTTTTTATATCCTTCCGGGATACGGCACAGTGCGCCAAAACCACCTAAACCGCCCATAACCTCAGGGCGAGACGTGCTTTTCGCGACGCCTTTAATTCTATCAACCAGGGCATTGCCAGCATCAATATCAACGCCAGCATCTTTGTAGCTCAGAGAGCTGTTTTCAGAACCAGTAGACATGGAACAGTAAACCTTTCAAGTGCAAGGAAAGTGAGGAAGAAAAATATGCGCGTATTCTACAGTTTCTGGCTGCCGAATACACTCATCTGGATAATGAATATGAAATAATTATATTGGATGGTACAGTAACTGCACTTTTAAATTTGGAAATATCAGGCACGTTAATGGACTTTAAGAAGATATTTGTTACCGCTTTATTTGTTGTCTTCTCCAATGTAGTAATGGCTGCTCGTATTGATCATTTGTATCAGGCAGAAATTACGGTTCCTTCGGGTCAGGCTGGTGTTCCAACCGCTGCCCAGGTGGCAGCGGGTTTACAGCAGGTTTTGGTCAAAGTGACCGGACGTTCCGATCTTCAGGGTAATCCTACTATCAATGCTCAATTACCGGTCGCTCAGGATTATCTCCAGCAGTTTAGTTATCAATCAAATACTTCTACAGAAGCTTCTCCGGTTCAGTCTTTAATTCTGGACTTTAATCCGGTGGCACTGGACGGGCTTATTAATCATGCTGGATTGAAACCTTTGGGTGTTCAGCGACCAACTTTATTACTCTGGGTGGTGAATGATCAGACCGGACAGCAGCAATATTTGAGCTCAGAATCTGAAGTCATCGGCTTATTCAAATCTGAAGCCGCACGAAGAGGCTTGCCTGTACAGTTGCCAATTTATGATCTGGAAGATCAGGTCGCTTTGCCTGTTAGTGACCTTTGGGGCTTATTTGAAACATCCATTGATAAAGCATCTGCCAGATATCTTCCGGATGCAGTTTTAGCTACGCGGATGCAGGTGTCCCAGTCTGGGTTTAATCAGGTTGAATGGCTAATTATTGATGGTACCTCTCAACAGAGACGCTCGACTGCTGGGCCATTAAGAGAAGTAGTATCGGAGCTGGTAAATACCACAGCAGATCAGATATTCACACCGATCGCTGTTCCGGTAACTTATAATCTCAGTCATTATCAAAAAGGTATTGCGTTTAATTTCAGCAATATCACCAAGTTCTCAGACTACATTCAGGCCACTGATTATCTGCGCTCATTACCAGTGGTTAAAACACTTAAACCTGAACTAATAAACGGTAGCGATGTGACAGTACGACTTGAACTGGATGGTTCAACTGATCTTTTGAAGCAGTCTTTGTCACTGGAACCTCGCCTTCAGGCACTGGATTTTACCTACGGGGCTGATGGTTCAGAAATTCTCCACTATTACTGGCAGGAATAACCGAAAGGGAAGCGGGTATGACAGAATCGCAGCGGTGGTTTTTTCTTATTCTGGCGTTGGTAGCCGGAGGGCTGGTGTACCTTTTATCGCCCATCCTTTCGCCTTTTCTGGTTGGGGCTTTATTAGCGTACCTTGCTGACCCTGTTGCTGACCGCCTTGAGGATGCAGGTTTGTCGCGGGCTGTATCCGTTATTATTGTTTTTATTGCAATGTCAGCCTTAGTGTTCATGCTGTTTCTGTTGTTTATTCCAAAGCTGGGATTACAAATTCAGATACTTATTGAACGAATACCTCAGGTTATTCAACTGTTTGAACAGCAAGTTATGCCGTGGCTGGTCACCACATTCAGCCTAGAACCAGCGATGTTTGATTTTGCACATCTTAAAGAATTGATTCTTGGTGATTTGCAAAAAACCGGCAACATCATGGCTCAGCTGGTCGGAGGGATCACGCGATCCGGCGTAGCAATTGCTGCCTGGTTAGCCAATCTGGTACTGATTCCTGTGGTCACTTTTTACTTGCTGCGTGACTGGGATGTCATGATTGAAAAGGTAAAACACCTGCTGCCACGCAATATTGAACCCAAAGTATCTCTATGGGCATCTGAATGTGACGAAGTTCTGGGTGCGTTTATGAAAGGGCAGCTACTGGTAATGGTGGCACTTGGAACCATTTATGCAATCGGGTTATGGATCGTAGGACTTGATCTGGCGCTATTGGTTGGTATGATCGCTGGCCTTGCCAGTATTGTTCCCTATATGGGATTTATCATTGGTATTATTGCTGCCGGAGTTGCGGCATTTATGCAATTTAATGATCCTATTGTGTTGGCTTATGTCGGCGTGGTTTTCGCTATAGGCCAGCTGCTGGAAGGGATGTTATTGACCCCTCTGCTAGTAGGCGATCGTATCGGTCTGCACCCGGTGGCAGTCATCTTTGCAATCATGGCTGGCGGACAACTGTTTGGCTTTGTGGGCATTTTGTTGGCTCTGCCAGTTGCCGCTGTCATTATGGTTTTACTCCGTCATCTACATGAAGGTTACAAAAGCAGCTCCCTATATGGTTCAGAAGACCATAGGATTATCGAAACCCAGAACCCCGAGTAAATGACTACAGAACAACCTTTTCAAATCCCGCTTTCAGTTAGCTTGCGGGATGATGCTCGTTTTGAAAACTTCTACGAAGAAGGCAACGAACTGATTTGTAACAGCCTCAAGCAGATTTCTTGCGGTGAGGGTGAACAGTTTATCTACCTGTGGGGGACTGGAGGGGTTGGTTGTAGTCACCTCCTGCAGGCGACTTGTCATGCCGCAGAACCCTATGGCCGCAGTTCAGCATATCTACCCCTGGATGAGTTAATCCACCTTAATGGCAATGTACTTGAGGGCATGGAGCATCTTGATCTGGTCTGTCTGGACAATATCCAGGCGATTGCAGGTAACTCGGAGTGGGAAGAGGCCATTTTCCATTTATATAACCGTATCCGGGAGCTGGGTCATAGGCTTCTTGTTGCTGGATCGGCAACGCCTGTGAATACGGGTATTACACTGCCTGATCTGACTTCCAGATTAAATTGGGGTGTTGTCATTCAACTTCAGGATTTAGATGACGACTTCAAGCTTAAAGCGCTGCAGATGAGAGCATCTTTACGCGGGCTTGAGTTTACAGATGAGGTGGGCAAGTTCCTGCTGTACCATACCAGCCGAAACATGGGTGATTTAACCCGGCTTCTTGAGCAATTGGATCAGGCATCTCTGAGTGCTAAGCGCAAGGTGACTATTCCTTTTATTAAGGAAGTCTTAGGGCTCTGATTATCAGCTATGTCTGTGAATCGATTTAGCCTTTGAATCAAATTAGCCTTTAATTTAATCGAATTGTCATCAAATTTGGCTTACGCTTAATGCAAAATACGCGCATTAAAATGTGTAGTGACTTTGGGGTGAAGTATGTCCAAACATTTAACCGAGAAGTTTGCCAACAAGCTTGAGAAAGAAGGTATTCAAGTTAAGGATAATGGAATACGCTTTACAGTGACTCACTTAAACGGGAAAGGGAAAGTTCTCGGGCGTGACTGGTACAAAGGTTATATCGGTATTACGGACAAACGTCTTGCTCTGGTTTCCGAAGGTACAAAATTCCTCAATATTAAGCGTGGTGATGAACGTTTTTCCTCAGCTCAGTTTGTTGAAGATAACGTTGCTTGCCTTGAGGTTAAGTATCTTGAAGAACCGGACAGTAAACGTAGCCTTATCTTCCATATCTATACCAGCAAAGCGCATGACATTCTGAAACAGCTGGAAAAAATTACCTGATCAGCAGCCAAAACCAGCTTTGATCATTCAATATGATTGCTGGCTTGCAAAGTATCTAAACCTCAATCATTATGCCGCTTTTCTTAGCGGCATAATTTTGTGTATCAAATCCTACAGCAGACGCCAAATTTTTTAGTCATTAATAAACCTCCGGGGATCAGTGTTCATAAAGATACTGATGAATCAGGTTTAGTGATGGATTTGAAAAGTGAACTGGGCGTTCAGGACCTGTATTTAGTGCACCGTCTCGATAAAGTGACGTCGGG
>JASBRM010000223.1 GCA_030149405.1 Neptuniibacter sp.
GTTTTCAGCGTTTCTTCAATGGAAGCGCGATTCATCCACGCCATCATCAATACCTCACCGGTTTCCTTTTGCTGTGCAATTGCCGGAATTAAACCATCGTCATTGTATCTTAGGTTGTCCAGCGCATCAGACAGTTCAACACTTGAACCGGTTTTGGCGGATTCGAGATCGTAATAGAAAGTATTTTTCATCAGAGTATGGGTCCAGATAAATCAGCGGCATCATATCACGGCCCGTATCAGAAAATCATTTTGAATTATTCCGGCATTTCTGTATCCAACCTAGAGTTGAAGAACATAGGAGAGAGATGTGCGCTCAAGAACATGCTGGTTAACTTTTTTGGTGACAGTGATCGTTACTATGCTCTGCTTGAAAAGCTGCAGCCTGCTTGCCAGCACGGATAATGGCTTTGATCTCTCAAATTCATCCATACCTAAGCAGCTTATTTTGCCTGGCGGACCAGCACGAGATGGAATCCCATCGATTGATTCACCTAAATTTGAAGAGGTTGAGCAAGTCAGATGGCTAAACAATCACGACCAGGTATTAGGCATCTCCATCGCGGGTGAAAACCGCGCTTACCCTATAGCGATATTGAATTGGCATGAGATTGTAAATGATCGAATAGGCGATCAGGCATTTGTGATCAGTTATTGCCCCCTTTGTGGAACCGGCATGGCTTTTAGTTCTGAAGTTAAGGGGCAGGTTCTTGAATTTGGGGTTTCAGGTTTACTCTACAACAGCGATGTTCTGTTATACGACCGTGAAACTGAATCGCTTTGGTCACAGCTGAAACAGCGCTCGGTAAGTGGAGAGTTGGTAGGTACCGAGCTTGAACACCTACCAATGACTCAAATGACCTGGGGGGACTGGAAAGCACGGTATTCACGTGGGCTGGTACTAAGCCGTGATACGGGTTTTGCCAGAGATTACAGTCGTAGCCCATACGGTAACTATAACCAGAGCCTGACGCTTTATTTTCCAGTCGAGTTTCTAAGTAAGCGCTATCATCCTAAAGAGAGGGTTTTGGGTATTCAGGTTGCGGGAAAGTCCAGAGCTTATCCATTTAGTGAACTTGCTAAAAATTCATCAGGTGTGTTTTCGGAACAGTTTAACGGGCAAACACTGACAATTAAGTACAACGCAGATACCCGTACAGGAGAAATCCTGGACAGTGAAACCGGGAAATTGCTGTCTTCGGTAAATGCATTCTGGTTTGCATGGTTTACTTTCCATCCGGAAACATCGGTTTATACCGCAGCTAAGCAGTGAAAAGAACGGTAAATCAGATTGGAAACCTCTGGAAGCGTGGTTACACTAGCTTTATTAGATGGGTTGTATAGTAATACTGATCATGACTTCAACAGATTCACTTCCCTATATTATTGCGGGACCCGTTATTAGAAGGTTGCAGCCAGAGCAGATGGTACTTTGGCTGGTTACCCGTTCACCTCTACAAGCAACTCTGAACCTCTTTGAAAATGATGCGCTTCTAGCTGAGGTTGACTGTGCGAGTTCACTTAAGAGTGTGCAAGTCGGTGAGCATGCTTATGTGAATCTGATTGATTACAGACCTGAGCAGTCCTTACCAACCGATAGTTGGCTCACTTATGATCTTATATGTCAGGTTGAGGGCGAGTGTAAAAAACTCCAGCAGCTTTTACCTCATTTGCTCTATCCGGGAGAGCAGCGACCTGGGTTTGTGGTTAAAACTCAGATTGATCAGCTGTTACACGGATCCTGTCGTAAACCTCACCATAAGGGCCCGGATGCGCTGCTTGAAGTGGATAAAGTTCTGGCCAATAGTGTCCGACAGCCCGATTCCCGACCTGCTTTGTTAATGATGACCGGTGATCAGATCTATGCCGATGATGTCGCAGGTCCGATGCTCTCAGCTATACATCAGGTGGTGAAACTGTTGGGCCTGGCTTCTGAGCAGCTCGAAGGTGCCACCGTTGCCGATTGTGAAACCTTGTATCAACATACTGACTGTTACTATCAGCGTGAATGCCTGTTACCCCATACAGAGGAAAACCGGGAACTGCGTGATAGATTCTTCGCCGGCGCTCGAAAACCCATCTTTACTGCGGATACAGCTCACAATCACCTGATTACCTTTGCTGAAGTTATGGCTATGTACTTTTTAGTCTGGTCGCCTCAGCTATGGTCGCGCGTGAGTTTAGGAATTCAGGATGTAGATGAAGCCCATGCAGATCTTTATCTGGAAGAGCAAAAACAGATTGAGTCTTTTGCTCAAGGCCTGGATAAAGTCCAACGCCTTATGGTGCACATACCTGTGTATATGATCTTTGACGATCACGATGTCACTGACGACTGGAATCTTACCCGTGGCTGGGAAGAAGCGGCTTATGGTCATCCTTTCTCACGGCGGATTCTTGGCAACGCTATGCTGGGTTATTGGTTGTGTCAGGGGTGGGGTAATGACCCTGACCGATTCCCAAATGAGTGGCAATCCCGGTTGAAGGAGTTTTATCCTGAGTTTGATCTGAAAGAACATGATCAGATGGTCACGGCTTTACTTGAATTTGAACACTGGAATTACAGTTTGCCGACCACACCCAAGCTGGTTGTTCTGGATACACGTACCCAGCGCTGGTGGTCCGAAAGCAGTGGGGCTAAACCTTCAGGCCTGATGGATTGGGAAGTGCTTTCTGAGATGCAGACCGAATTGATGGGGGAACCCGCTGTGATCATGGTTTCTCCAGCTCCTATATTCGGTATGAAACTGATCGAGGTGGTACAACGAATCTTCACCTTCTTTGGTCATGCGCTCACTGTGGATGCGGAAAACTGGATGGCTCATCGGGGTTCGGCCAATGTAATTCTGAATATTTTTCGGCATCGTAAAACCCCTCAGAACTTCGTGATTCTTTCCGGTGATGTGCATTACTCATTTGCCTATGATGTTAAATTGCGATTCCGCAAAAACAGCCCGGATATCTGGCAGATCACTTGCAGCGGTTTTAAAAATGAGTTTCCGCAAAAACTTCTCACAGTTTTTGATCGAATGAACCGTTGGCTTTATGGCGTGAAATCGCCTCTAAACTTCTTAACCAAGCGTCGTAGCATGAGAATTATACCGAGGATACCTGCAGGGTTTGATGATCTTCGCTCTTTAAATAGCAGCGGTGTTGGCAGAGTGGTTCTGGACGAATCTGGCAAGCCTAAAAAAATCAGTGTTCTGACTGCACAAGGTGCTGAGGTGGAATTCCCGGAACGTACCGATTTATAGGTAAAAAAAACCGAAGCGAATGCTTCGGTTTTAGATGAAGGGGATTTAGAACAATTAAGCAGCAACGGCCTGGGCTTTATGCTCAGGGTGAGTCGCAATGAAGTGTTTCAGTACTTTTTGCAGTACCTCTGCATGGGCATAATTGCGATCACGTTGGGCTTTCTCTATATCTTCCATAATAATCTTTCTGATCTTCTGATCACCGTCGTGAGTCAGAATATAATGGCCTAATGCCATAGCGATCATTGGGTCCATATGTTCATGCTCTGCGATGGCATCCACTTCATCGGCAGTTAAATCACTCAGCTCTAAACATTCTTCGTAAGTTAGCATCTCTCTTCCTCGCGCCTCATCACTTTGCGTGTTTTTTATTATTAACCGGTCGTTTTCACTA
Source organism: Neptuniibacter sp. (assembly GCA_030149405.1). Lineage (GTDB taxonomy): Bacteria > Pseudomonadota > Gammaproteobacteria > Pseudomonadales > Balneatricaceae > Neptuniibacter. The sequence goes on from JASBRM010000223.1 coordinate 3,648, forward strand.
AGTTGCCCCGGCAATTTTGAAACCGGTAGAACTGAGTGTAGAAGAGTTGAAAAGGATTCTCTAATACCTTTGTAGGATAAATATTCACCTAAATATCGAGATGTATGAATTTTATTCTTGCTGCATGTGCGAAATTTGAGTGAATTTCAAGATGATGAGTATGGTTATTATTTTTTGCCGAGTAAGTAGGGATTTTTGTGCATAAATATCAGCAGGTTATTGCTTACTGATGGATGATTTTTGAGCTTTATACTATCTTAGGGGCTCGTGTATTGGTATGACCTATTTTATGACCATAACTAAACAAATGAACTTATATGCCGTTAACAAAAGATAATCTCACTTCTTCAGTAAGTATGTGATTTATCGACTATATTTCTAAGAGGTGTCAAACCCTAAAATGGGATTGCGAATGACTAACCCTAGTGAAAGCCAAATTGAAAAAATATTAACCGCTAAAGATTTGGAAGTGGGGTTTGTTTTACCCTGGGATTTGTACTCTGAGAATGGGTCAATGCTGTTGTCTCGAAACAAACAAATAAAAAATCAACAACAGATAAATCAACTTATTTCTTACGGCGCTAGATATCACAAAGAAGCTACCAACAATTTCCCAAGTGCCTCTGAAGCAGAAGTAATTACCAGTAGCAAGAAAACAAATGCTGAGCCACCGGTAAGCTTTCTAATTATTAAACAACTAACAAGGCAGTTAGAAATTGCTTTTTCGCTATTAGACGATGAAAAAGACCGTAGCTTTGTTAATAAGGTCCTTAGAGTTGCTTTAGACATCCAGACTGCTTGTGATGAAAACGCAGATGCAATGCTTGGCAGTATTCAACTGACGCTTGATGCTTCACACAGTGTTGAGCATCCCCTGCACAATGGGATTCTCTGCGAGGTTTCATACCGCAGAATGGGTAAGGGGCCGTTGGAACGTTTATTGGTCGTTGCTGCAGCTCTGACCAGTGATATAGGAATGTTATCCATTAAGGAGCAGGTTCATAAACAAGCAGAACCCCTTACAAAAGAACAGAAAAAGGTTATCAACGATCATCCTTACAGGTCGCGTGAAATTCTGGAGAAAAAAGGCGTCACTGAATCACGTTGGTTGGATGCAGTTCAACAGCATCATGAAAGAATTGATGGAAGTGGTTACCCAGAAGGCATTGATGGTGAAAACCTGATCACCGAAGCTAAGTTAATTGCTATTACAGATAATTATACCGCTCTGGTAAGACCACGTGCTTATCGTGAACGGATATTACACAAGGATGCTTTGCGTCAAATGCTGCAGCAAAGGGGGAGTTCAATTGATAGTGAACTCGTTCGTTTGTTCATTAACAGTATTGGAATATATTCACCAGGCAGTATGGTAAAAATGAAAAACGGCGAGATTGGTATTGTGACCACTCTCACTGAGCAAATAGATGAACCGGAAGTACTGATTATTACAGATAGCTCCGAGAGTCCTATTGATATTCCCAAGCGTATTAAAACTGATAAAGACAAGTTTGCTATCAATAATTTGTTATGTTCTCAGGAGCATAAACAGTTATTTGAAAACCTCG
>JASBRM010000224.1 GCA_030149405.1 Neptuniibacter sp.
GATTGGTATTGAATGCTTACTTACGGAAAGTGAACAAAAGGCTAAAGAGCTTGCGTCCACTCTTAATGAGCTAAATCAGGAGCGTAAAGGCATTGAGCAGGAGATGCAGCAGCAGGCACTGGATCTGCTGAATAGCATAAAGCTGGATACTGATGTTCTACCGTTTGGTCTATCCCTTTATGAACCTGAGTGGCATCAGGGGGTTATCGGTATTCTCGCTTCACGTATTAAAGATAGGGTTCATCGTCCAGTGATTGCTTTTGCGCAGGGTGATGAAGGCGAATTAAAAGGTTCAGCACGTTCCATTCCCGGTTTCCATGTTCGTGATGGTTTGGATGCGATTGCGGTGAAACATCCTCAGCTTTTACGTAAGTTCGGTGGCCACGCCATGGCGGCCGGTCTGACCATAGCTAAACAGGATCTAGAACTATTCAAACAGGCTTTTGCTGCAGAAGTGGGTAATCAGATCTCAGAGGCGGATCTCCAACAGGAAGTCTTAACTGATGGATCACTGACTGCGGCCGATATGAATCTGGAACTGGCCGATCTGTTGCGAGAGTCTGGTCCATGGGGGCACCAGTTTCCTGAACCTCTGTTTGAAGGTGAATTCGCACTTTTGCAGCAACGAGTGGTTGGGCAAAGGCACCTGAAGATGGTGTTAATGGAAGCGGAATCAGGATTAGCGCTTGATGCAATAGCGTTTAATGCCGATATGGAAAGCTGGCCAGATGAATCCAAAACACGCGTCAGGGTTTTGTACCGCCTGGACGTAAATGAATTTCGTGGTAAGAAGAGTGTTCAGTTATTGGTGCAACATCTTTTAGCGATTTGATTAAGAGGTAATTTTCATGAATGAGTTTACGCTTGAAGAGCTTAACCTGATGGTCTCTGTGTTTGAAAAAGCGGGTATTGAGGAGAATTCTTCACAGGAAGGTGAAATGCTGACTCGCCTCAAAGCTGCTCAGGAGAACCGCCAGGAGCTCGAGGATATGCAGTTTGATGATTGTTTAGGTGGAGCATGCAAACTCTAAATGAGTTTTAATACTCATTCAGTTATATGCAGGCCAATGTGGATCTGGATCATTTTTTGTGCAGTGTTCTCCAGATAAAATGGCCACAGCGTTAAAGGATTAAGCAATAAGAAATTATCTCTGATAAAGAAGTTCTGAAGGTAATCAGGTATGAGCTTAGTTCCGGAAAAAGTAGTCTTCCCCGCTATAGCCATGATTTTGGCTTTGGTTGGCTTTGCCGTTTATATAGAAAACTTTTCAGCCAAAAACTTCAAAGAAGAAAAGCAAGCGTTTGTTGAGTTTGAACTTGAACGCCTATCATCCAATATTCAGCAAACAATCCAGGCGGATGCTCAGTTCCTAAGGGGAGTGGCTTATTCTTTGGTAACTGATCCAGAGTTGAATGATCAACGCATCAAGCAGCTCTCTGAATACCACACCTATGATAGATCCCAAATATTAAACTTATCTGTTTCTTCCAACAGAAAAAGTATATCCACCTACACTCAGTCTGAAAATACGTCCGAACAGTTTCCTATCGTTGACTTTGAAACACTTCTCAGCCGCGAGACTCAATCAGTAGGTATGGTTTCTCCAGGTGAAATTTTATTCAGTGGTCCTTATAAGGTTCATAATGGCGTGTCAGCTTTTGCGATCTCAGCGCCTTTTAAAAGCCATGATGATTTATCTTCAGAGGAACTCTTTGGGCGAGTGCATTTATTCATTGATGCCAATGACTTTTTCCAAAGAAGTGGTGTGTTGAGTGAAAATCTGAATATCAACGTAGCGATTCGTAAACTGGACGATGCGACCAAGATATTTGGGCCAGACACCCTATTTGTCCAGAAAGAGAGCGGCTCGGTAGCCGTTTTACCATTGCTTGACTGGGAAATAGCCGCTGAAGTTAAGCCTGGCGTTTTTCGCCAAGGGGCATTTATCTGGGCGGTTAGGGCTGGATATTTCTTACTGGGTATATTGCTACTTGCGACCATCGTTGTAATCAGTAAATCCCTATCTATAGCGGCCAGGGTAAACGATAAAGCGGAAGCGGTAGAAGAAAAAATAAGAGCTACTTTGAAACAGGTGCGTGATAGAGAAAACCTGTTGCGAACAGTGATTAATGAGATGCCTGATGTTTTGGTTCTAAAAGATCATGAAGGTAACTTCTTGCTAGGCAATGCAACTGTAGCAAAGCTGTATAACACCACTCCAGAGGAGATGGTGGGTAAACATGATGGTGATTTTGGAGTGCCAGCGGAAATGGCTGAATTCTTCCGCCAGAATGTACTTGAAATCATGTCTAAAGGTGAGACTGAAGTGGTCTATGAGGACAGCAAGGATGCTGTTTCAGGTGAAATAAGGCATTACAAATCGATCAAAAAGCCCTTCAAAGGTACGGATGGGCAAAATCAGATACTGGTCATTGCTCACGATATTACTGATCTTGTTGAAGCTCAAAATCTGCTTTCAGAAAGCGAACAGCGACTGAATACGATTCTTGATAATGTTGATGCCTTCATTTACCTAAAAGATTTACAGGGTCGTTATCTGTTTGCGAACGAAGCTGTTAGACAGCTTTGGAAGGTTGGAATGGAACAACTGGTTGGCTGTGGTGATGAAAATTTCTTTGATGAGAAAACGGTTGAAGCCATCAGAAAGAATGATCGGATGGTATTGGATAAAGGCCAGACCGTTCATGCTGAAGAAACGAATACTGTTCCGGCAACAGGTATTACCAAAACCTACCAGTCAACAAAATTACCGCTTCGAAATGACAAGGGTGAGATCTATGCGCTTTGCGGTATATCGGTTGATATCACGGATCTGAAAAAGTCTGAGCATGCTCTTAAAGAGAGTGAACAGCGTTTTAAAATGGCCGGGCAGGCTGCCTATGATCTGATTTATGAATGGGATGTGGCGACGGATACACTTACCTGGTTTGGTGATGTGGATTCTATGCTTGGCTTCTCTAAAGGTAAGATCTCTCACGATATTCAGGCATGGTTGGCTCTTATACATCCGGAAGATGTTGCGCACTTATCCGATGCAGTAGAAAGGCACAGGGAGTCCACACAGCCTATACATTATGAATATCGCATTGCGGATAGCAACGGGGAGTATCGCTTCTGGAGCGACCGGGCATTGCCAATGATTGATGGAGAAGGGAGTCCATACAAGTGGGTGGGCGTATGCACGGATATTACCCTACAAAAGAGTCAGCAACAGAAATTGGAACATAATGCTTACTATGATTCTCTTACGGGTTTACCAAACCGTTCTCTGCTGACGGATCGCCTGAAACAGGCTATGAGCCATAGCCATAGGCGTAAGCAACAACTGGCCGTGGTCTACATTGACCTTGATGGTTTTAAGGAGATAAACGACACCTATGGTCATGAGGTGGGCGATAAACTGTTAATCGCAATAGGCACCAGAATACAAAATCATCTAAGGGAAGGGGATACCATATCCCGATTAGGCGGTGATGAATTTGTCGCTGTTTTGAGTGATCTTGAAAGCAGTTATGCAGCAGTGCCTTTATTAGACCGTCTGCTCCAGGCCAGCTCACAACCTATTATGCATGGTGAATTAATCCTGCAGGTATCTGCCAGTCTGGGTGTTACTTATTACCCGCAGTCAGAAGAAATAGCGCCTGACCAACTGATCAGGCAAGCTGATCAGGCGATGTACCAGGCTAAGCTGAACGGGAAAAACCGCTATTTCTTCTTTGATGCAGAGAATGATCGGACTTTGCGTGGCCAACAACAAAGCGATAAACATATTGAACGGGCTTTGCGAAATCAGGAGTTTGAGCTCTATTACCAGCCGAAGGTTAATATGCACAGTGGAGAAGTTGTAGGGATGGAGGCGCTACTGCGTTGGAATCATCCAGAGAAGGGTCTGCTGCTTCCGGGTGAATTTCTTACCGGTATGGAAAACCAGCATCTGACGATTCAGATTGGGGATTGGGTGATTCGCTCAGCGCTAGAGCAGATACAGAGTTGGTTGTCTCAAGAGTCTGTTCTTCCGATCAGTGTGAATCTGGCGGGTTGCCAGTTACAGAACGACTTTATTCAACATCTCAAAGCAGTCCTAACTGAATTCCCAGATATTCAACCTGAGTGGTTACAGCTGGAAGTTCTTGAAAGCAGTGCATTACAAGATATAAGTCTGGTATCTCAGGTGATGCGAGGCTGTGAAAAAATCGGTGTTAGTTTTGCTTTGGATGACTTTGGAACCGGTTATTCCTCACTGTCATATTTGAAGTACCTGCCAGCAAAAGTTCTAAAAATTGATCGTTCATTCGTCCGTGACATGCTTGATGATCCTGATGACATGGCAATTCTGGAAGGGATCATGGGTATGTCATCTGCTTTCCGGCGTAGTGTTGTTGCAGAGGGTGTTGAGAGGGTTGAACAGGGCGTTTTCTTACTTCGACTGGGTTGTAGCCTTGCACAGGGGTTTGCAATCGCTAAACCGATGCCTGCAAGTAAGGTATTGGAGTGGATAAGTGGTTGGGAGCCACCAGAGCAATGGAAACGTCAGGTCAGGGTGCGCCGTGAAGATTTGGCTATTTTATTTGCTGAGGTTGAGCATCAATCCTGGGTAAATGCTCTTGATCACTACATCAAAGATTGTCGCTTAATTCCGCCACCACTGAGCCCACATGATTGCCGGTTTGGTCAATGGTGGGATGAGCACGGCCAGTATCGTTATGACGATGAAGTGAGTGGCCGTATAACGTATCTACATGATCGCGTTCACTTTTGTGGACTTGAGATACAGAAAGCAATGGATAGTGAAGATATGCAACAGGTTTCATCACTTCAGGAAGAATTGCATCGTGTCAGTCGGGAGTTGATCAATGAATTGGATCGTATTCTGGATAACCTGTACAGTTCCCAAATTTAGATTCACAGGAATCCGTTTATATTTCTTTTGGTAAATAAATGACCCCTTATTTTGTTGGTGCTCATGTAAGTGCTTCGGGCGGAGTGCAGAATGCTCCTCTAAATGCCGCTGCAATTGGTGCAAACGCCTTTGCTCTGTTCACAAAAAATCAGAGGCGCTGGCAGGCAAAACCTCTGGAAGAGAATACCATTCAGGCGTTTAAGGCGAATTGTGCAGAGCTCAAGCTGAAGCCTGAGCAGATTCTCCCCCATGACTCTTATCTGATTAATCTGGGGCACCCTGAGCCTGAAGCTTTGGAAAAGTCTCGGCAGGCTTTTCTGGATGAGATTCAACGCTGCGAACAGCTGGGTTTAGTCTATCTGAACTTTCATCCAGGCAGTCATCTTCGCAAAGTCTCTGAGTCTGAATGTTTAGCAACCATTGCTGACTCAATAAACTGGGCCTTAGCGCAAACAGAATCTGTCATAGCGGTGATTGAAAATACAGCGGGTCAGGGCAGTAATCTGGGCTATAGCTTCGAACAGCTGGCTGAAATTATTGATCAGGTGGAAGATAAACGGCGGGTTGGTGTTTGTATTGATACCTGCCATATGTTTGCGGCAGGTTACGATATTCGCACGCAACAAAGTTGCGCAGAGGTATTTGAACAGTTTGCCAGCATTGTTGGTTTTGAATACCTCAAAGGCATGCACCTTAACGACTCCAAAGGGGCGCTCAATTCTTGTCTGGATCGTCACCACAGTCTGGGTCAGGGGGAAATTGGGTTAGAGGTGTTCCAGTTTATTATGCAGGATGATCGTTTTCGTGGAATTCCACTGATTCTGGAAACCATCGACGAAACCATTTGGGCAGATGAAGTTCAGTTGTTGAGGCAGTTTGCTCAAAGCTAAACCCTTATGTTCCTCTGTGCGTAAAGCCTTTTCACTGAAATGTCATAACCAATCGGTAGTTTAGAACTTTGGTTCGAATACTAAAGGTTGTTGTATGTTATTGGCATCCGAGGAAGTCAGCGCAGAATCGCGTCGAAAAATGCTTCTGGAAATTCTTGAGTCCGAAGCCTTATACCCTCATTTTCAGCCCATTGTTGATCTGAAAAAAGGCAGTGTCATTGGTCACGAGGCTCTGATTCGTGGCCCCGCAGGCAGTGTTATGGCTTCTCCTGGTGCGCTCTTTCAGACAGCGATTGAAAATAACTTGCTGCACACATTGGAACTGCTCTGCAGGCGCTGCTCTTTAGAAAAATTTGCAGAGCTTAAGTCCGAAGGTAAGCTGTTTCTTAATATCAGTGCATCTCTTCTGGGTACGCCTGAGCATACGGAAGGCTTTACATCTGACCTGCTTCAGGAGTTGGGCATATCCATCAGTGATATCGTGATAGAAATTTCTGAGCAACATCCTTTTGATCAGCATGGGTTATCAAATAATGCTGTTCAATATTACCGGAGTATGGGGTTTCAGGTTGCAGTTGATGACCTTGGAACGGGTTATTCTGGCCTTAAGCTCTGGTCAGATCTTAAACCTGAATATGTGAAAATAGATAAGCACTTTGTTTCCAGGATTGATTGCGAACCGGTGAAACGTGAATTCGTAAGAGCTATCTGTAACATCAGCAAAGTTATGGGTTGTAAGGTCATTGCTGAAGGGATTGAGCGTCAGGAAGAAGCAGAGGTTCTCTTAGAACTCGGAATTACTTACGGCCAGGGTTTCTTTTTGGGTTACCCCAGCCCTGAGCCACAAGTTTCGTGGTGCAAACTCAATAAACCTGCACCTGTAGCATCTGTGGAAAACCTGACCCAATTTAATAACGCAGAAACCGCCCTGTCATTACTGCGGCATACGCCTGCCATAGCGCCGACAGATACGGTGTTACATGTAAGTGAGCAGTTTAATGCCCACCCTGATTTGGCGTCTCTTCCGGTTGTGGATCAGGGGACGCCATTGGGCGTCGTAAGGAAATCAGATCTTTTAGAACTGTTCTCCACCCAATATGGACGTGCGCTTTACGAGAAAAAGCCTGCTGCCCGAATCATCTGCGAGAAAGTATTATTAGTGGAAGCTGAAATGAGTCTTGTGGAAGTCTCCAGATTAGTAACAGATCAGGATAACCCATCTCTACTTCAGGATATTATTATTACCCAGGACAGCTGTTATCTTGGCATGGGTAACCTCCGGGATCTATTGAAGCGTATTACAGAACTGAAAATTCAGAACGCAAAATACGCCAACCCACTGACAATGCTGCCGGGTAATGTGCCGATAAACAATGAAGTTGAACGGTTGTTGGAGCAAACTGAAGATTTCTATGTGGCATATTTTGATCTGAACAACTTCAAACCATTTAACGATTGTTATGGCTATTCAAAAGGGGATCAGGTTATTCGTTTGGTTGGGGAGCTGTTAACGGCTCACGCTAAACGTGATCACAATTTTATTGGTCATGTAGGTGGGGATGACTTTGTTGTGATCTTCCGTTCATCGGATTGGAAAATGTCCTGTGAGAGAATTCTCCGTCAGTTTGATGATGAGGTAAGGTCTCTGTATGCACCTAAAGATCTTCAGAATGAAGGCTTATGGGCTCTCGATAGGCAAGGGGGCAGGACTTTCTTCCCTCTACTGGGCTTAGCGATTGGAGTGGTTCATCCTGATCCGTATCGGTGTAGTAGTTACCACGAAGTAGCAGAGTTGGCTGCTATGGCTAAAAAAGAAGCCAAAAAAACGGCAAGTAGTTCTCTTTTTATCTCACGTCGCAGGTGCATTAGTTTGCCGGAAGAAGAGGCTGGAGAGCAAAGGAAGGATGAGGTGTTTTCAGATGCCGGCTAGCTCTTTCATCGCTTGATCTGTTGTGAAGAACACCTTTCCTGCACCCAGATGTTCCAGAAACAGGGTATTACTCAATTGGTCCATAACCGGCCCTTTTACCTCAGACAGGTGAAGAGTTATGTCTTCCTGGCGCAAGTTTGTGATCAACTGCTCCAGAGTTTCCAGCGCGCTGGCATCAACAAAGTTCACTGCAGTGAAAATGAGCACTACATGTTTGACCCCCTGACGTTGTAAGCATTGCTGGAGCACAAATTCTTCAACAAAACGGGTATTTGCGAAATACAGACTTTCATCAATTCTTATAGCAATAGTGGATTGATCCGTTTTTACTCTGTGGCGTTCAATGTTACGGAAATGCTCCGTTTCACCAATGCGACCCACGATAGCTATGTGAGGTTGGCTGGCACGATAGAGTAATAGGGTGATTGATAGGGCAATGCCCAATAAAATTCCAAACTCAACCCCTATGAACAATACCAACACAAAGGTTACCAGCAAGGTCATAGCATCGGCTTTATTGAACTTCCAGGATTGCATAAAAGCATCGAAATCAATCAGAGGCAGGACCGCCATAATAATAATTACTCCAAGCATTGCCTTAGGAAGGTAATAAAATAATGGGGTGAAATAAGCTGCGGTTATACCTACCAGAATAGCGCAAATAATGGAGGCAACTGTTGTTTGAGCTCCAGCGCTGAAATTAACCATAGAACGGCCAAAACCACCGGCAACAGGGTAAGTACCGCTGAATGCGGCGCCAAGGTTAGCCATGCCCAGTGCGACAAGCTCTTTATTTGGGTCGATCCTCTCCTGGCGTTTGCTGGCCAGAGCAGTGCCCACTGAGACACTTTCGATAAATCCGATTAACGCGATCAGAAGGGCGGGGATGAAAAGCTGCTTCCAAAGCTCCAGATCAAGTGTAATGTCTGGAATCGAAGGTAGCCCCTGAGGAATCATGCCAACGGTTTGCACATTGGCATTGTTATCAAGAGAAAATATCCAAACAGCCAGTGAACCCAAAATAACAACAAACATTGGACCCGCTTTGCAGATAGGTTGGGATATATAATCCGGGAATTTTAGTCCTTGCAGTTTCTTACATAGCCCCGCTTTGCAATACCACAGCAGCAACAGACCAAATATAGAGAGCAGTAACGCAATCAGATTGGTATCTGTAATGGCAGAAAAAATATCGTGCAGACTTTCATCAACACTGTTCTGTCTGGGGAGTTCCAAGCCGAGTAAATGTTTTAACTGACTCACAGCGATAACTATTGCAGCTGCGCTGGTAAACCCGGAAAGGACGGAATGACTGATAAAGTTGACAATCGCTCCAAGCCTGAGACTGCGCAAAAACAACAGAATAACGCCTACCAGTATAGACAAATTGATTGCGGCATTGATGTAACTTTCACTTCCCTGAACCGCGACCTGGCTAACAGCGGTACTGACCATAAGTGAAGAGATCGCCACGGGCCCCACAGCCAGTGTACGGCTACTGCCTAATAGGGAATAGATCAACAGTGGAAGGATGCTGGCATAAAGCCCAAATTCTGGAGGCAGGCCTGCAAGCATTGCGTAAGCCATGCTCTGTGGTACCAGCATGATGGCCACAATGATGCCTGCCATCAGATCGCTGATAAATGTCTCCCTCTGATACTTACTCAGCCATTTAATCAGAGGAAAGGTTTCATCCAATCGTTGCATCAATTGGTCCCACAAAGGCTACAAATATAATATGTTAATTAAATATAAGTATATTCTATACAATTATATATGGGGTGCAGGCTTTATATCCAGCTGTTGTTATAGTGATAGTTCGAAGAGAAGTGATGCGGATCAAACGAATGTCAGATCAATGGAAGCCGACTTTTAGTCAAAAAGATTTCAGCCTGGATAAGCAGGAAACTTTATATAATGGCTTTTTTAAGATGTATAAATTGCATCTGAGTCATAAGACGTTCTCGGGTGAAAAGATCAGTATTCAGCGAGAGCTGTTTTATCGTGATGATGCTGTATGTGTTCTGCTTTATGATGCTGAGAATGACGCTGTCGTTCTGGTAGAGCAGTTTCGGGTCGGTGCATACGACAGCCCGGAAGGCCCTTGGCTCCTCGAACTGATCGCAGGTATTGTTGAGCCTGGTGAAACACCAGAAGATGTCGCAAGGCGAGAATCCCAGGAAGAAGCCGGGACGGATATAGGTGAGATTGTGCCGATTATCAGGTTTGTTCCCAGTTCTGGTGGCACCCGAGAGTATATTGATCTGCTATGTGCTCAAGTAAACTCTGAGGGTGTTGAAGGTATTCACGGATTGGCAGATGAGGGTGAAGATATTCAGGTGCATACCCTTGCAGCCGATGATGCTTTTGCTTTGGTAAAAGCGGGTAAAATAAACAACGCACCGGCAATCATTGCCTTGCAATGGTTGCAGATTAATCGAGAAGAGTTAAAACAGCGTTGGAAACAATAAACAGTTGGTTTTGCAATGAAGCGTAAATATGTTCCAGATCTGACCAGACAGATGGCCCAGTGCGAGGCAAATTATGCTCGCATAATGAAGCTGCTGCCTGATCTGGACCAGTGTGATGAGCGTGAGTTTCAGGTCAGTTGGCCTGAACATCAGGCTTTTCTGCGCCTCAAGGTTGATGAACGCTTCAAATACACAACGACGGTACTCGTTACCCACAGCTACGATAACAGTTCTCCTTGGCTGGATGCTCCGGGGCTTGTTGTGCGCCTCTATCATGATGCCGCAATGGCTGAAGTGATTTGTATGCAAAAACGTAAACAGTTGTCCGGCGTCTACCCTTACCCGAATGACAATATGCATCTGCCAGATGAAAAGCTGCAATTAAACGAATATCTGGGCGAGTGGCTGAGCGAATGCCTGAGCCACGGTCATACAATGGAGCCGGTATTCAGTGGCTGAACCTTGCCTTCGGCTGATTCAAGTGACAGATATGCATCTGCAGGACAGTCCTGAAATTGAGATGCGCGGGGTTAACCCTGAAGATCGTTTTCTTTCAGTGATGAATGAAGTCAGCCTGCAAGAAGCTGACATGCTGTTGCTTACGGGCGATCTGACCCATCATTCCAAGCCCGCTTATCAACGACTATCCGCCTATCTCCAAAGCCTTACATTTCCGAGCTATTGGATACCTGGGAATCATGATCTGACCGGTGAAATGTTTAAATTTGCGGATCTTGGCTACGGGCGCAAAGTAGTTGAGCAAGACGGCTGGCGAATCTTACTACTGGATAGCAGTTCATCCCCGGATGGCAGAGGAGGTGGCTCCCTGTCAGAACCAGAGCTGGATTTTTTGAGTACTGAGCTGGAGGAAACAGCGCAAAGTCAGAATGTGTTGTTGGTACTTCACCATAATCCGGTTAGCGTTAACAGCAAATGGCAGGACGCTATTATGCTGGCAAATGCGAATCAGTTCTGGAGCATCGTTGAGCGTTACCCTCAGGTAAAAGGTGTGCTTTTTGGACACGTTCACCAGGCATGGCACTTGGAACGTAACAACGTAAAGCTGTTTTCCTCTCCAGCGACGGCAGCTCAGTTTAAATCTTGCACGGCGAGTTCCGAAACAGAAGATATTCCTGAGTTATCAGGTCCTGCTTATGCTATCTACGAGCTGCATCAGAACGGCTTAATCACACAAAAAGTGAAGCGTTTATCCCTATAGCTCCAGTGGCCTATTGCGCCTTGCTGCCTGCTCCGGTAACTTCTCCGCAGAGGGAAAAAATGACAACGCCACTTTTTATCTATGTCCACGGTTTTAACAGCTCGCCAAAGTCCATGAAAGCGCAGCTGTTCCTGCAATACATGCAGGAGCAAGGCAAAGCAGATCAGGTCTTGGTTCCAGATTTATCTCACTGGCCAACGCAGGCCATTCAGCAGCTTCGGGAAATTGTGGAGCAGAATGCTGACCGGTTGATCATTCTTCTGGGTAGTTCACTGGGCGGCTATTACAGTACCTGGCTGACTGAACACTTCAGCAATGTGAAAACCGTATTGATTAACCCCTCTGTTCGACCTTTTGAATTGTTGCCGCAATATCTGGGTGTGAATCAGAATCTGTACAGTGGTGAATCTTATGAGCTCACCGAGGAACACCTGCAACAGCTTCTGGACCTGCATTGCAGTGAGGTCAAAAAGCCCGGTTCCTATCTGTTGATGGTGCAGACAGCAGATGAAACTCTGGATTATCAGGAAGCGGTGGATAAGTTTTCAGATTCTGTGCAATTTATTCAACAGGGTGGTTGCCATGGATTTGAACAGTTTGAAAAGGTTATCCCAGCCATCATGGCATTTTCTGAAGGGCGTATTGAGCTGCCAGATCCGCAGCTCGCTTAAATTTGAACGACAGTTAGTTAGCGACAGGAATTAGAGTTAATGTCCAAGCAATACAACGCGGATTCCATTGAAGTTCTTAGTGGTTTGGAACCGGTTAAACGCCGTCCAGGCATGTATACAGAGACCGACCGTCCAAACCATCTGGCACAGGAAGTTATCGATAACTCTGTGGATGAGGCATTGGCCGGTCACGCTAAGCAGATTGATGTCATCCTCAATAAAGATAATTCTCTGACGGTAACTGATGACGGTCGAGGCATGCCCGTTGATATCCACCCGGAGCAGGGTGTGAGTGGTGTTGAACTGATCCTCACCAAGTTGCATGCAGGGGGTAAATTTAACAACGATAACTACAACTATTCCGGCGGTTTGCATGGAGTAGGTGTTTCGGTCGTTAATGCGTTGTCGAAACTTTTGGAGATCCAGGTTCGTCGTGATGGTCAGGTATACCGGATCGGTTTTGCCGATGGTGAAAAGGTTTCTGAACTGGAAGTGATCGATACCTGTGGTAAGCGCAACACAGGTACCACAGTGCGTTTCCTGCCCGATCCAAGTTACTTCGATACGCATAAATTCAGTGTTTCGCGCTTAAAGCATAATCTGCGAGCTAAAGCCGTTCTTTGCCCGGGTCTGAAAATGACCTTTACAGATCTCACCGGTGCTAAACGTGAGAAAGAAGAGTGGTTCTATGAAGATGGTCTGGTGGACTATCTCAAAGGCACAACTCAGGTTTTTGAGGTGCTACCAGCAGAACCCTTCTCCGGTTCGCTTCAGGGTGAAGAGGATGCCGTAGAGTGGGCCATTCAATGGCTACCGGAAGGTGGCGAGATGACCTGTGAAAGCTACGTGAACCTGATTCCTACCGCGCAGGGTGGTACCCATGTGAATGGTTTGCGAACAGGCTTACTGGAAGCCATGCGAGAGTTCTGTGAGTTCCGCAACCTGCTGCCGCGTGGGGTAAAAATTACTGCGGATGATATCTGGGATAAGTGTTGCTATATCCTCTCTGCGAAAATGCAGGACCCACAGTTCGCGGGTCAAACCAAAGAACGCCTCTCTTCACGGCAAATAGCGGCGTTTATATCCGGAGCTATTAAAGATGCCTTCTCCCTGTGGCTTAACCGCCATGTTGAAGAAGGTGAGAAAATAGCCGAAGTCGTTATCTCCAATGCTCAGCGCCGTATGCGCTCCAGCAAAAAAGTGGTACGTAAGAAAGTCACTTCAGGTCCAGCTTTGCCGGGTAAACTGGCAGATTGTTCAGGTGCGGAAGCGATGGATGCTGAGCTGTTTCTGGTGGAGGGTGACTCGGCTGGTGGTTCCGCTAAACAGGCGCGTGAGCGTGAGTTTCAGGCGATTATGCCTCTTCGTGGAAAGATTCTGAATTCGTGGGAAGTCGATCCGGGTGAAGTGTTGGGTTCGCAGGAGATTCATGACATCTCTGTGGCTATAGGTGTTGAACCGGGTTCAGATAATCTTGAGGGTCTACGTTATGGAAAAATCTGTATTCTGGCCGATGCTGACTCTGATGGTCTTCACATTGCCACGCTGCTCTGTGCCTTGTTTGTACGTCACTTCAAACCGTTAGTCGCTGCTGGACATATTTATGTGGCTATGCCACCACTGTATCGTATTGATGTCGCAAAAGAGGTCTATTACGCGCTGGATGATGCGGAGCGTGATGGCATTATGGAACGCATTCGTGCCGAGCGTAAAAATGCCAAAATCGGTGTGCAGCGATTTAAAGGTTTGGGTGAAATGAACCCTCTACAGCTTCGTGAAACCACCATGACACCGGATACTCGTCGTTTGGTGCAACTGACAATCGAACCGGGTGATGGCACCAATGAAGTGATGGATATGTTGCTCGCTAAAAAGCGCTCAGGAGACCGTAAATCCTGGTTGGAATCAAAAGGAAACCTGGCGGATGTTTAAACGCTTTCGTTTATACACCTTACTTATTTTTGTGACCTTGCCCCTTCAGGTTGAGGCAGGTCAACCGCAAGGTTGGTTTTACCAGCTCTTTGTTGATCGTGATCTCTGGCAAGACCACCGCATCAACATTTACGGACGCGTTCAAGCGGGTCTGATGTATAACGACAACAGCTCAGATAACCTTTTCCCGACCGGTTTCTTTAATCTGGATGAAGGTTTTATTCTCAACCGGACTGAGATCATCGTTGAGAAACCATTGCGTACAACATACAAGCCTCGAATAGGCCCGTTTCCGGGGCCTGCACCTGAGAACTGGGATTGGGGTTTTTTGGTACAGGGGCGTTATGGTCAGGATTTCAGCCGGACCTATGGTTTTGATGATGAGCTGAATATTAATGAGAATGAGCGCCGGGTATTTATTCTGCCGCAGTGGTTTGTGAAAGCCTATGCACCCTGGGGTGGTGGCACTACATTCCAGTTTGGAACCTGGTTTACCAATATAGGCAATGAAATTGGTGCGCCGGTTGATCCACCGAGCCCTTTCTACAGTCATGCTTACGCCATGATGTATGGTCCGTCAAAGCACTTTGGTGGATTGCTATCGACTCGTCTGCCGGTGGCTAAGGAACTTGGCTTATGGGGCATTGAATTAGGTTTGGTGCAGGGCTGGAATAACCTACAGGATAATAACAGCGAAAAAAGCCTGATTACTGCTCTGCAATGGCGTAGCCCGGATATGCGAACCTGGATTGATTTCGAAAGTATCTGGGGAAATGAGCAATCTGAAAATGGCGTATTGGATCAGCGCCCGTTTGTTGCGGTAAGTAGTAATGATGAAAATCTGTTCAGACAATTTCATTCACTGACACTGACCCAGTGGTTAGGTAAAGAGAAAGAATGGCGAATTGCCGTGAATGCGGTTTACGGAGATCAGGAAGGTGGTGATGTGGTTGCAGCCAATGCAAACCCTCCCGGTTTTCTGATTACTGAGAACAGCCAGTGGTACGGCGTTAATGGTTCTGTTGTATGGCAGATGAAAAAGGATCTGCAATTGGGCCTTCGCGCGGAATGGTTTACGGACAGAGATGGCGCCTACTTTCTGCTGCCGGAAGGCCGTTACAATGCCTGGACTGCAAGTGTTTCATGGTACCCGGAGCCGTGGCTGCGGATAAGACCAGAGATTAGATATGACCATTACAGTGGTGCCGGGCAACCCTTTGGTGGTGAATTACCCACATTGTTTAGTGGTAATGAACAGGAACAGACTCTGCTCTCAGTGGATGCAACCTTGTTCCTGTAACAAGCAAGAATTTTGATCAGTGGTAAAACGGAAATATGACTGTACAAACCACCTTTGAAGACGGCAATGAACAGCTGTCATTGAAAGACTTTACAGAGAAAGCGTATCTGGATTATTCCATGTACGTTATTTTGGATCGTGCATTGCCGCACATTGGTGATGGTATGAAACCGGTTCAGCGTCGTATTGTGTATGCGATGTCAGAACTGGGTTTGAAAGCCAGTGCGAAGTATAAAAAATCAGCGCGTACTGTCGGTGATGTATTGGGTAAATTCCACCCACACGGTGACTCTGCATGCTACGAAGCGATGGTACTTATGGCGCAGCCATTCAGCTACCGCTATCCCTTGATTGATGGTCAGGGTAACTGGGGATCGCCGGACGATCCAAAATCGTTCGCAGCGATGCGTTACACGGAATCGCGTCTGGCACCCTACGCTGAAGTTTTATTGTCAGAAATCTCACAGGGAACCGTTGAGTGGGTTCCCAACTTCGATGGCACTATGCGCGAACCCGCGATATTGCCTGCTCGATTGCCTAATGTTCTGTTAAATGGTACCACCGGTATTGCGGTGGGTATGGCGACAGATATACTGCCGCATAACCTCCGCGAAGTCGCTCGTGCCTGTGTGCATCTGCTGGATAATCCGCGTGCGGATCTTGATGAGTTATCAGAGATCGTACCTGGGCCAGATATGCCCACCGATGCAGAGATAATTACTTCTCAAAGTGACCTGCGCAAAGTCTATGAAACAGGCCGCGGTTCTGTTCGGATGCGCGCGGTATACACAAAAGAGCAAGGTGAGATTGTGATCACGGCTCTACCGCATCAGGTTTCAGGTGCAAAAATTCTCGAGCAGATCGCTGCTCAGATGCAGCAGAAAAAACTGCCAATGGTCAGCGATCTCAGAGATGAGTCTGATCATGAAAACCCGACACGCTTAGTGATTGTTCCGCGTTCAAATCGTGTTGATATTGAACAGTTAATGGCGCACCTGTTTGCCTCGACGGATCTTGAACGTACCTATCGTGTCAACATGAATATGATCGGTATCGACGGTCGACCACAGGTGAAAAACCTGCGCCAGATCCTGGTGGAGTGGTTGAGTTGGCGTACTGATATCGTGCGTAAACGTCTGCAGCACCGCTTAGAAAAAGTGCTTGATCGTTTGCACATCCTTGAAGGTTTGATGATTGCCTACCTCAATATTGATGAGGTCATTGCGATTATCCGGCATGAGGATGAGCCTAAAGCGGAACTGATGAAGCGTTTTGGTCTGACAGATGTTCAGGCTGATGCGATTTTGGATCTGAAACTGCGCCACCTGGCTAAGTTGGAAGAGTTCAAAATTCAGTCTGAACAGAATGAGCTGGAAGAAGAGCGTAAGAAGCTGGAAGGCATCCTCGGTTCAGATGCGAAGATGCGTAAGCTGATCAAGCAGGAAATCGAAGAAGCCGCTGAGAAATATGGTGACGAGCGACGCTCTCCAATTGTGGAACGTCAAGAAGCACAGGCATTCAGCGAGAAAGATCTTCTAGCAGCCGATCCCGTCACCGTCGTTATCTCTAAACAAGGCTGGATTCGTGCTGCAAAAGGTCATGAGATTGACGCGGTTGGTCTGAATTACAAGTCAGGCGATGGTTTTAAACTTGCCTGTAAAGGCCGTAGTAATCAGCCAACCATCTTGTTAGATACCACAGGGCGAAGTTTCACTATAGATACTCATAACCTGCCGTCTGCCCGTGGCCAGGGTGAACCGGTTACAGGACGGATTACCTTGCCGAAAGGTTCCACCATTGATGCGGCGATCGCAGGTAAAGAGACGGATAAGGTGCTGATGGCTTCTGATGCCGGATATGGCTTTGTTACCAAAATTGGTGATCTGACCAGTAAAACCAAAAACGGTAAAGCAGCACTGACCCTACCTAAAAATGCGAAAGTGCTACCGCCAGTTCCTGTGAGTAAGCCGGACTCTAATCTAATCGCAGCAGTGACTAATGAAGGGCGCTTACTGGTGTTCCCTGTCTCTGATTTGCCTGAGTTGGCCCGTGGTAAAGGTAATAAAATCATCAATGTGCCATCTGCTCGTGCAGCTGCCCGAGAAGAGCTGGTGATTGCCATTGCGTGTTTTGCTCCGGAAGACACCCTTATGGTTCATGCCGGACGTCAGCACCTGAAACTCAAACCTGCGGATATTGAACATTATCGGGGTGAACGAGGCCGCAGGGGTAATAAATTGCCCAGAGGTTATCAGAGGGTTGATAGCCTGGACGTTGAGGCTTCATCTGACGCAGGTACTGAAGAGGAATAGAGACTCGTAGAAGAGGGGAGCAAATAGCTCCCCTTTTTTATTGTTCTCAGGTTCGCTAGTAACGGAAATTGAAGAAAGAGGTTTAATTTGATGCAAACACCTCTGGTCGCTTTCATCTTAATCTGGCTATTTCACGCCTTGCAGATGGTCGGTGCTGCGGAAAATAATCCAACTGATGCACAAGTGCCTGGTCAGGTTACGGCTGAGATGATGGGAGTCATTCTGAATAGCCGTGATCCATTGAGTGTCGATATTGCTGATTACTATCAGAAAGCCAGAAACATACCGGAAGAAAATATAATCAGAATCAGCTTTGATCCTGATAAACATGTTCTTTCGCATGAAGAATTTGTAAAGCTCAAGCACGAAGTAGATAGCCGAACACCTGAAGAAGTGCAGTTTTATGCTTTAACCTGGGCCAATACTTACCGTGTAGAATGCATGTCCATAACCGCCGCTTTTACGTTTGGTTTTGATAAGGCCTATAGTGACTGCCTGCAAACCTGCAGCCGGACAAAAATCAGTAGATATGCCTATTTAGACGATCTCAATCAACCTTACAAAAAGTTAGGGATCAGGCCTTCGATGATGCTGGCTGCTGAGAATTTTAAGGATGCTAAAGATTTAATCGATCGTGGTGTTGCAGCAGATGGATTATCACCAGAGACACATGAAGCTTATTTAGTAAAAACGAAGGATAAAGCCCGCAACATAAGAAAAACCCATTACCTATACGCAGAAAAGACGTTGGGTCATCTGATTAATGTTTTCCATATCCCAACAGATAGGGTGACAACTGCGGATTACCTGATGTTTTATTTTACGGGTGCGAAATCTGTATATGGCATCGAATACCATGACTACCTGCCCGGGGCGATAGCAGATCATCTGACTTCATCAGCCGGACAATTGACCAACAGTAAGCAAATGAGTGCGTTAGAATGGCTTAAGGCTGGCGCGACCGGGAGTTACGGTACAGTGGTAGAACCCTGTAATCATCTGGGGAAATTTCCAAATCCATTTGTTGTGATGGACCACTACCTAAAAGGACATACGCTGATTGAGTCGTACTGGAAAAGTGTCATTATGCCAGGTCAGGGGGTGTTTATTGGTGAACCACTCGCGAGGCCCTATGGACGCTAAACCCAAGATGTTGAGTGGTTTCTAGTGAGCATAAATCGGCTAATACTCATATGAACTGTAGGGTGTTGTAGTATTTTTTCTAACTCTATAAACTGATATCCCTTCTAAATAAATCATATTTTTTTCTTACTCCCAGTGCGGGGCAGGTGTCATGGATGGCAGTTTGATACGAAAAAGGTTCAAAGCACGTATTGTCTTTCTGGCAGCTGCGTTGATCTCGGGTATGCTTCTGATGGGGGCCTATCTGCTTTTTCATGCCTTTGATTTGCGCAGTACCTGGATTGAATACAGCCAATATAGTGAGAATCGCAACACTGCATTGAGTGAGATTTATCATGCAGTTGGTTATGGTGGTTTCATCCATAACTTCAAAAACTATGTACTGCGTCAGGAACCAGAATTACTGGAAAAACTGGATGCAGATATCAGTACAACCTTTTCCGCAATTAGTACTTACAAGAAGGCCGATCTAACCTCACATGAGCAGTTAGCGCTGGATATCATTCAGGCGACCTTCGAAAAATATAAAAATAATCTTGCTGTTGCGGTCGATATGATCAATCAGGGGCAGAACGTGTCTGAGATTGATGCTGCAGTCAGGATTAATGATCAGCCAGCATTAACGGCCCTTCAAAGGCTTCAGGATGAGAACGTTTTATTCCATTCGAGGGTAAGTCAACAGATGCAGGAACAAGTCATTGGATTGATCAATGTACTGCTTGTGGGGCTGCTTGCACTTCCGTTCGTTATTTTAGCTGCTTACCACTACCACGATGTTTTTGTGAGAATGATCAATCTGAGCATTGAAAAGCGGCGGGTTGAAAAGGCGTTGGAAGATAAATCAGCTGAGGCAGAACTTGCGGAATCGATGCATAAACAGATGAAACAGGAAGCGTATCACTGTGACCTGA
The DNA here is from genome assembly GCA_030149405.1 of Neptuniibacter sp. Lineage (GTDB taxonomy): Bacteria > Pseudomonadota > Gammaproteobacteria > Pseudomonadales > Balneatricaceae > Neptuniibacter. Next base: position 19,702 of record JASBRM010000224.1, read on the forward strand.
CGCGGATTGCTAATCGTAAAGCATTTATGGAAACGGCTCAGGAGCAGCTTGATAAGGATGGAAACAGTCGTTTTGCTATCCTGTTTATCGATGTTGATGATTTCAAGGTTGTTAATGATCAGTATGGTCACGAAGTGGGTGATAAAGTACTGATCGAGGTTGCCACTCGACTCTCAA
>JASBRM010000226.1 GCA_030149405.1 Neptuniibacter sp.
TCAAAAGCGCGATAATACCGGTTATGGAATTAAGAGAGAATGTAACAATCCACTGCCCCATTTTCGATAGTTCAGTAGCTGCCAGATCAATCAGTTCAAGAACCCGTTCTTCCGAGATAAATTCTGGGTATTGCTGTGGCAAAAGAAGCAGCACAGCTTGTATCTCGGACATAATACCTGGCAGTTCATTAAACAAATTTACGCTTTGTTTCCAGGCCAGTGGCATCACAATCAAAATTAAAGATGCCAGACCACCGACAAAAGCGAGAAAGACCAGTATGACTGAGAGCATATGGGAAATATTCAGTTGTTTTAACCGATTAACCCCACCCTGCATGAGAAACGCAAGAATAATACCTGCAAACACCGGAGCCAGAGCCTTACCCAGAGTTAGGATAATGAGCAGTGCCCCACCAAGCAGAACAAACAGTAATAGTGCTTCTTCATCAGAAAAGTAGCGGTCTATCCATTTACTGAAAATCTTGCGCATTTTTATTCCTTATTCAGCCACGTCTGATGATATAGACATAAGGCTCCTGCTCAGTGAACGATTCTAAAAGTTCATGGTCAGATTGATCTGTGTAAGCTTTAAAATCACGAATTGAACCGTTGTCAGTTGCTATGACTTTAAGCACTTTACCTTTTGGCATCTTATTCAAAGCTTGTTTAGCTTTGAGTAGTGGTAGCGGGCAGTTCAGGCCTGAAGCATCAAGCTCTTCATCGAAGATATATTCGCTCATTTACGTAACTTAACTGATTTATAATTGCTGTTATTGGTATTGTTCAGCACTATATAACATAACTCTTTGCTTTAGCACGGGCTTTTTCGGATATACACATGCAACTTATAAGATCCGCAATCAGTATTTTTGCTTCTCTGATCCTGTCGACATCGACTGTCAATGCAGAGTCTGAGCTACCTGACATCGGAGGTAGTGGGTATAGCATTATTACACTTCAACAGGAATACAATCTTGGTAGAGCATGGGCACGTTTACTGCGCGGGCAGGCACGTATTTATGAAGACGCATTAGTCAGTCAGTATATCGAAGACCTGACCTGGAGCCTGGTTTCTCACAGCCAGTTACAAGACAAGCGACTGGAAATTCTGGTTCTGGATAACCCCACAATAAACGCATTTGCTGCCCCGGGCGGCATTATTGGCGTCCACTCAGGTTTGATTCTTACAGCTCAATCTGAAGGGCAGCTTGCTTCGGTACTTGCCCATGAGCTTGCTCATTTAAGCCAACGCCACTTCGCTGCACAGCTTGAAGAACAAAGACGTAACCGCCCTTTCTTTCTGGCATCCATGTTAGGTAGCCTTCTTGTTGCAGCAGCAGACCCTGAGGCAGGTGTGGCTGCTATTCAATCCTCTATGGCTGCATCTATTTCATCCCGATTATCCTTCAGCCGCCAGAATGAGAGGGAAGCTGATTACATAGGCATGCAGACTTTGACTTCAGCCGGATATTCTCCGTTTGCTATGTCTGAAATGTTCACACGTCTGCAGGAATCTGCACGTTTTAGCAAAAAGCCGCCAGAATTCCTTCTGACTCACCCGGTTACTCAATCGCGTATATCGGATGCTTTAAACCGGGCCGAACAGTTTCCTAAAGATAAATCGATAGATAACACCCTGCATTTTAATTTGGTTCGTGCGCGTGTACAGGCGAATTACGCAAAAGATAAAACCCCCTTATTAAAAAAATATCAGACACTGCAAGAAACAACGGATAATGACGATGTCCGTTATGCCATCGCGTATACCGCCATTAAACTGAAAGAGTTTGAGCTTGCCAAAGCAGAAATAAGCAAATTTAGCAAAGAGTTTTCTAACAAGCTTAGCGCCCGTCTGCTTCGCGCAGAACTTGCTACTGAAGAAGAAAACTATTCATCAGCCTTAGAACAACTTCAAACCTTACACTCTCTCTACCCGGGTAATCATGCGATAAGCTTTTTGATTGCTGATGTTTACCTGCACGCAAACCAACCAGAAAAAGCGTCAGAGGTTTATGAAAAGATTGTGCAGAACCATCCTAACGACAGCCGAGCATGGTACTTGTTAGCTGAATCCTATGGGCTGGAAGGCAACATCATTGGTGTGCATGAAGCCCGAATCGAATATTTTCTTCTCACAGCCAATGTAGATCGCGCCATTAAGCAGATTGATTACGCGTTGAAAGACCCCAATATCACTGAAAGTGAAAAAGCGCGGGTTGAACAACGAAAGAAAGATGCTTTGGTGATCAGAAAATCACTGGATTTAAGATATTAGAACGAGCCATAGAAAAAAGCGTAATATCTATAACAAAACAGCCCGCAATTGCGGGCTGTTTAATCTATAAGTATCAGGACTTAAGGCTTGAAGAGAAATCCAACATTCGTTGCAACGGCTTACGCGCATCAGTGATTAAAGATTCATCCACGTGAATTTCATCCTGCCCGGTTTCCAGAGCGTGTAGAACACTCTCCAAACCATTCATAGCCATCCAAGGGCAGTGTGCACAACTACGGCATGTTGCACCTGAACCACCTGTAGGCGCTTCTATGAACTCCTTGCCAGGTGCCGCTTGCTGCATCTTATAGAAAATAGCTTTGTCAGTAGCTACGATGAATTGCTTATTTGGCAGTTCCTGAGCCGCTTTAATAATCTGTGTTGTCGAACCTACAGCATCGGCTATTTCAACAACGGATGACGGAGATTCTGGATGCACTAGCACTGCAGCATCTGGATACACCTTTTTCAGGTCCAGAATACCTTTTGCTTTAAACTCCTCATGCACAATGCATGCACCATCCCACATCAGCATTTCAACACCTGTTTCACGGCGAACATAGTCCCCGAGGTGTTTATCCGGCGCCCAGATTATCTTTTTGCCCTGATCTGCCAGGTGTTCAGCAACCTGCAGAGCAATACTAGAGGTAACAACCCAATCCGCTCTCGCTTTAACAGCCGCCGAAGTATTAGCATAAACAACCACTTCATGATCAGGGT